>JAEINY010000171.1 GCA_016342595.1 Marinilabiliaceae bacterium | reverse complement strand
TCGGATGATTGATAGGACATTTTTCTTATTACCAGTAGTGCATTCAAAAATTAATAGTTACACAAAGCTGCACAAAGAAAACACAGAGAGCCACAGAGAGGATATCTTATGCCTGGCTTTATTGATGGTTCAATAATCCTCTGTGAACTGCCTTATGCTTTTGCCTCAGCGTGCTCTGTGTAACTTTTCCATCCAAAACAACCTGGCCAGGTTAACTATCGGGCCACAAAGATTGTTTCGCTTCGCTCAACCGAGGTATGCATCATTCAATTATAAGATATTAATTTGAGATCTAGCTATTAGTGGTAAACGGTATTAACGCAAAAACATGAGCCGGATAAACGTCCCGGTCGCTCGTATTTTTATCCCGGTCACCCGAATGTTTATCCCGGTCATCGGGAAACTTATCCCGGTGACCCGTTTGCAAAAACGCGTGTTTTTTCAGCGTTTTTTTGTACTCCGCTCACATCAAAATACCCCCAAAAACGCATCCGGCTCATCCGTATTTTTATCCCGGTGACTCGTTAACGCGAAAACATGAGCGGGATAAACGTCCCGGTCATTCGTATTTTTATCCCGGTCACCGGGACGATTATCCCAGTCAGCCGGATGATTATCCCAGTCACCCGGATGTTTATCCCGCTCACCCGTTAACGTGTACGGGCCACCGGGATGCGTTGCGGGAACAGCCGGGAAGGCTTGCTGAGCAAGAGCTGGCGGGGATTTGGAATGATGAATAGTTTTTGGTGTTATAGGAATTTGGCGTTGGGCATTTGTTGATCGATATTCATTGTTTGGTTCTGGCTCGTCCTGCTTAGGCGAATGGGTGCCGGTTGACACTAGTTCTTTAATGATTTGAGTGTTTAATAATAGATTGGTGTTATCTGGCCCAGGTATGGGGCATTCGGGGTGATGAAGTTTCAGGAATAAGCGCTACGCAATTTTGTTAACTTTTTATTAAATAACCACCCCGCCTTCGGCACCCCTCCTCAAAAAACAGGAGGGGAAAAGCGTGACCGAGAGAAGTTTCTCCTCCTCCCGGATAACCATCGGGATTAAGGAGGAGTACCGCGAAGGATGAGTGGGGAGGTGGTTATTTGTTTAAATGCAATTTCCCAGTATCCGCGACTTAATTGTGAACAATATTTTTCAAAAACTGCTACTTTTGTAAAAAAGCGATCACGTGGAGTTAAGTGAATTATTATCTCATTATATCAAAGATGCCCGTTTTGAGGAGTTACGGGGATACCTTTCAACAAAGCAAGCAGTTTTCTTAAGTGGATTAACAGGTAGTTCGAGTGCTGTAGCCGTATCGGCCCTGGCGCCGGAAGGACCACATCTGATTATTTTGAATGACCGCGAGGAGGCGGCCTATTTTTATAATGATCTGGTTCAACTTACCACCGAGCGATCGGTTTGTTTTTTACCCTCTTCCTATAAACGGTCTCCTGAATATGGACAGAAAGATTCGCAAAGTGTATTGTTGCGCACGGAAGCATTAAGTGAATTACATACCGGAAAGAACCATCTGTTCGTGGTGACTTACCCGGAGGCTTTGGTTGAAAAGGTGATATCAGAAGATAGTCTTCAGCAAAATCGTTTACAGATTAATAAAGGTGAGCAGTTGGATATCCCATTTGTCACCGAAGTTTTAAGTGAATATCATTTCAAACGGGTTGATTTTGTATTTGAACCCGGTCAATATTCGGTGCGGGGCAGTATCATTGATGTCTATTCTTTTTCAGATGAAGATCCTTATCGCATCGATTTTTTTGGTGATGAAGTGGACAGTATCCGGCGCTTCAATCTGGAAAATCAGTTGTCCAAGGAGAAGCTGGAACAGATTACAGTAGTACCTAACCTCACCGAAAATCAGGATGAGCAAGCGTTAATTGCATTGACGGATTTTCTTCCCGGGCACGCAAAGGTATGGATTAAGGATCTGGATTTTATTCGTGAGCGAATGGATGAAATAGTGAGGCGGTTGGATGAAGTTGTGATTCCAGAGGAGGAAGCTGAGGAGGTGGGGTACTTGAAACCTCAGGCCATCTGCCGCTATGAGGATTTTCAGTCGGGCTTAAAGGAGCAATCACTGCTGTTTTTCGGATCTAAAAATCATCTGAATACGCAAACAATAATTGTGTTTGAAACGTCTCCACAGCCGGTCTTTCATAAAAACTTTGAGTTGCTGGAGGCGAATCTGAAAGAGAAACTGAGTGAGGAGTACCAATGTTATATTCTATCTGAAAATCCGAAGCAGTTTACACGGCTGCAGGCCATTTTCCAGGATCGGGGGATCCAGTTAAAATACCGTGAAATTAGTCACAGTCTGCATGAAGGGTTTATTGATCATGGTAATCGACTTTGTGTTTACACCGATCACCAAATATTTGAACGCTATCATAAGTTTTCGCTGCGTACCGAAAAAGCAAAGGCGGCTCAACAAGTCATCTCACTTAAAGAATTGAATCGACTCAATCCGGGTGATTTCGTCGTTCACATCGATCATGGTGTGGGGCGATTTGGCGGTTTGGTGTCTACCGAGGTAAATGGAAAAACGCAGGAGGCCATACGGCTGATTTATCGCGACAATGATGTGTTGTTGGTGAATATTCATTCGCTGCACCGCATCAGTAAATTTAAAGGTAAGGAAGGCACGCCTCCTAAAATAAATAAAC
Source organism: Marinilabiliaceae bacterium (assembly GCA_016342595.1). Lineage (GTDB taxonomy): Bacteria > Bacteroidota > Bacteroidia > Bacteroidales > Marinilabiliaceae > JAEINY01. Next base: position 11,065 of record JAEINY010000171.1, on the reverse strand, counting down.
TGGGCACGGCGGCCTGGAAAAAATTGAAGGAGAAAACCAAGTCGAAGGTTAAGGACATTGCCCGTGAGTTGATTGCTTTATATGCCAAGCGAAAAGCGGAGCCCGGGTTTGCTTTTTCACCCGATAGCTATTTGCAAACCGAGCTGGAAGCCTCTTTTTTATATGAGGATACGCCCGATCAATATAAATCAACACAGGCGATTAAAATTGACATGGAGTCGACAACGCCCATGGATCGTTTGGTGTGTGGCGATGTGGGATTTGGAAAAACGGAAATTGCTGTCCGGGCGGCTTTTAAAGCGGTGACGGATAATAAGCAGGTGGCCATCCTGGTGCCCACCACCATATTGGCACTTCAGCATTACAATACGTTCAAAGAACGACTGAAGGATTTTCCGGTCAATATTGGCTATGTAAGCCGCTTGCGTAAACCGAAAGAAATCAAGGAAGAGCTGAAGAAACTTAAAGAAGGTCATCTGGATATTCTCATTGGTACCCATCGTCTCATCGGCAAAGACGTGGCGTTTAAAGATATGGGCTTATTGGTGGTGGATGAGGAGCAGCGCTTTGGCGTGTCGGTAAAAGAGAAATTGAAACAGATGAAAGTGAATGTGGATACCTTGACCTTAACGGCGACTCCTATTCCGCGTACACTTCAGTTCTCCTTGATGGGTGCACGTGATTTGTCCATTTTAAATACGCCGCCACCTAATCGGCATCCCATTCTTACGGAGCTGCATGTGATGAATGAGGAGATTATACGTGAAGCAATTACTTATGAGGTAGAACGTGGAGGGCAGGTGTTCTTTATCAATAATCGTGTTCAAAATATCCTGGAGATACAGGACCTGGTCAATCGAATTCTTCCGGATATTAAAACGGTAGTGGCTCATGGCCAGATGGAAGGATCGAAGCTGGAGAAGATCATGCTTGATTTTATCGGTGGTGAATATGATGTGCTGATCGCTACCACTATTATTGAGTCGGGGTTGGATATCCCCAATGCCAATACGATTATCATCAATAATGCCCATAAATTTGGGCTCAGTGAATTGCATCAATTAAGGGGCCGGGTAGGGCGATCTAATAAAAAGGCCTTTTGTTACCTCATGGCACCGCCACTATCAACACTGACTCAAGAGGCGCGTCGCCGTTTGAATATTGTAGAAGAGTTTTCTGATTTGGGTTCTGGATTTAATATCGCCATGCAGGATTTGGATATCCGTGGCGCCGGTGATATGCTTGGCGGTGAACAAAGTGGATTCATCTCTGATATCGGTTACGAAACCTATCAGCGCATTTTGAATGAAGCACTCCTTGAATTGAAAGAAACGGAATTTAAAGAAGTGTTCAAGGAAGAGATGGCGCAAAATGATACGGTTAATTTTGTGACGGACTGCCAGGTAGAAACGGATGAAGAGTTGCGTTTCCCGGAAGCGTATATTGACAATATTGCTGAACGGATGCATCTTTACCGTGAGTTGGATAACATTACCGACGAGGAACAACTGCAGAAATTTGAAACTGATCTGATTGACCGGTTTGGCCCATTGCCCGAGTCAGGACAGCGGCTGTTGGAGATAGTTCGCATCAGGCGTGCAGCTAAAAAACTGGGAATTGAAAAGATTGTATTCAAAAACCAGATGTTAAATTTTTATTTTGTCAGTAATCAGGAGTCTGTCTTTTATCAATCGCAAATTTTCAGTGGAATGTTACTTTGGTTGCAGAACAATCCAAAGAAAGCGAAGATGAAAGAAGGACGTGAAAAACTATACCTGACCTTAAAAGGGGTTAAAAATATACAAGAGGTACATGGCATTATTGAGGAGATGCAGCAAAGTATCATTCAGTAGGAGAAATTATCCCAATTGTATTACAAATTGATTGATAAAGCAATTTGCTTGTTACAAGTGGTAAATGCCGATACGCAATCACAGAGTGATGTTTTTATCACTCATCCGATAGCTATCGGATTTGATTGGTAATCGGTATTAATATGCCAGAAACAAATAAAGGATATCAAATAGCCTGTACCGAATATATCAGGTACAGGCTATTATAATTCAACTAAAACACAATTCTATTCGGCCGGGAAAAACACAATTTCACGGGTTTTACCGGCTGCATCTTTGATCGCATGTCCGGCAAATAGTCCTTCATCCAGACCATTGCAAAACAATCGGTATATTAATTCTTCTTTAGTATCAACGTCTTTAAATATAATTTCCTCCGCGGGGGCTGGTTTGCCATTTTTTTTCACGCCTTTGAGTAAGGTGCTGTTGATGATTTCTTTTACTTTTAAGCGCTCATCGGTGATTAAGTAGGAAACACCTTTATTTTCCAATACCTTTTTGATGACATTATCCTTTTTCTGGCAATAGATGTAACCCGACTGATCAATTAGAGTGATTTGTAACGATTTCTTCTTGTTAAAAACAACACATGAACCTGAAATCAACACATAAAAAGATTGTCCATGGACATCTTTCATAGCTACCTGAAGGTTGCCAAAACCATGACCATGTTCTTCAAATTCGTGGAGTGCGCTTTCAACTAGTGCCTTGCTTTCCTCTTCAATAAAATGTAGATAAGGAGTGGTTAAAACATCTTCGATATAATGCGTTTTATAAAGCTCAAGCGCCAAATTGTTGAGGTATTGAATGCGCTCATCCTGAACGATCATAAGAGGCATGGGTGCTTCACTGATAAATTGGCGATAACCTCGTTCGCGTTCACGTTGTTCCTGATCAACACGGTGTTTGTAATAAGCCAGGTCAATGGCAATGCCCAATTCCTTTTTATTAATGGGTTTAACTAAGAAACCATAGGAGTTGGAGACTATGGCCCGTTTAATAACATGGCTGCTTGTATCAGATGAGATGTATATAACAGGGATGTCCAATTCGCGTCTGAGTTGTTCCGCAGTTTGGATGCCATCCATATCACCTTCCAGATGGATATCCATTAAAACCACATCGGGTCGCACCTGATGGCTTTTGTTGACCGCTTCCTGTCCGGTCGTACATATGTCAACAAGGTCATGGCCCAATTCACGCAGAAACATGGTGAATATGGCAGATATGAACTTATCATCCTCTACTACAAGAACCTTTCGCATAATTAGTTAGTATGAGTTATATCATTGAAGCGTCCTATAAATTATTGCGATAATTTACTACATTTGTCATCCAAATGCCATTACAATTTTGTAAGGTACACAATTTTAGAAAGTGAATTTAGTTATTGACAGAGGAAATACCCAGATTAAGTTTGGCATTTTTGACCAAGTTAAGCTGATGCATTTTGATTCTGCACTTTTTCTTGATAAAAGAAAAGTAATGGAACTGGTGCAGGAATATAGTATCAGGCAAGTCATCCTTTCATCTGTGGTGAAGGAGCAAAATGATAGCCTGTTAAAAATATTACATGAATGCATTCCCTCTGTGATGGAACTCACACATGAATCCAAACTACCTTTTTCGTGGACTTATCAGTCTAAATCAACAATGGGTAAGGATCGTTTGGCTGCAGTAGCGGGAGGAATGGCCATTTATCCCCATACAAATCTTTTGGTAATTGATGCGGGTACTGCGATTACTTATGAAGTGGTAACAGCCAATCAAAACTATTTGGGCGGTAATATATCCCCTGGCTTGCAGATGCGTTTTAAAGCGCTTCATCATTTCACCAGTAAGCTGCCCTTATTAACGCCTGAGGATGATACTCCCATGGTGGGAAATGACACAGATGAAGCCATTCGGGCTGGTATCCAGTATGGAATGTTACATGAAATAGAAGGGCTAATTCAGCATTTATCTGATACTTACCCTTCCTTGAAAACAGTAATAACCGGCGGGGATGCAGAATTTTTTGCAAGGAAATTAAAAAATCCCATCTTTGTACATCCTAATTTAGTACTTATTGGACTTAATAGAATTCTTGAAAACAATGCATAACAAGTATATATTCTTATCTGCTTCACTTTTATTTTTATTTCTAACGAGCGGTATCTTTGCTCAACAACGAACTTATTCTCCTTATTCCAGGTATGGAATTGGAGAAATACAGGAAAGTGGTTTTGGACGAAATTTTGGAATGGGAAATACAGGGATTGCTTTAAAAAGCCCCTATCACTTAAATGATATGAACCCGGCATCTTATGCCAGTATGGATTCTATCTCATTCTATTTTGAAGGTGGATTAACCGGTTTTTCTCAAACCCTGAAAACACCAACGGACGAAAATCAATTTAGCGACATTAATTTTAGTTATTTTGCTTTAGGATTTCCCATAGCCCGATGGGGATTTTTCTCAATGGGGCTTAAGCCAACATCCGTTGTCGGATATGAGTTTTTTAATGATAATTCAGCGGATAAGGCAATGAGCGATCCGGCTTATTATAAATATAATGGTGCCGGAAGTGGAAACATTGCAAGAGCTTATGCCGGCTTAGCCGTGATTCCCATAGAAAATCTTTCGGTGGGGATGCATTTTGGGTATCATTTTGGTAACCTTAAGCATAACTCTCTTGTTCAGTTTCCGAATGATAAATTTGCTCAAAGCGTTGGAACTTCCGAAAAAATTAGAATTAATGACATCCATTTTGATTTTGGAGCTCAATATGAGCTTGAGTTGGGGACTGAAAAAAGTATCATTTTTGGAGCGACCTTAATACCGGAACAGAAAATGAAGGGTGAGATTGTGAGGTTGGTCGGACAGGGAACAACAATTCAGGAAGAAGACCGGATGGTGGTTGTAGCAGATACACTTGCTTATTCCAAAAATGATGTGGTTAGTGAGGTTCCACTTTCTTATGGACTAGGTGTCGCCTATAATATTGATCACAAATTATTAATGACGGCTGATTATTCAAGTAGTTTGTATAGTAAGGCAAAAATTCCAGGGGAAAAAGGTAATATGACCACCACTGATCGTCAAAAGTATGCCTTTGGAGTGGAATATATACCCAATGATAGAAGTGTGGATTTTTATTTAGGTAGAATACGTTATCGTCTGGGTACCTATTACATACAAGATTATTTAGTGATTGGAGGAAATCAGTTGGAAGACTTTGGCATAAGTTTTGGACTTGGAATGCCATTAAAGCGATCCAAAACATCACTAAATGTTGGATTTCAATGGGGACAAAGAGGAACATCAGATAATAGTTTAACCAAGGAAAATTACGCGAAAGTAACATTGAACCTGACGTTACATGAATTTTGGTTCATGCAACGGAAATTTGAATAAAAGTTTTTAATACAAAAGCCAAAATACCATGCCAATGAAGTTTACTAAATTACTAATCGCAGGGCTGATCATATCAATGGGTACAGCCTTTGCTCAGAAGGGGGTTGAAGACGGGTCCAAGTATGGACATGGAGAGGATAGCGTTAAGTGTTTGATGAATCTATCACTCTATAGTGAATCTTACAAGCAAAAAAATTATACTGAAGCCTATCCATATTGGAAACAAGTCTTTACAGAGTGTCCGGCATCTAATATCAATATTTACTCACACGGTGAGAATATGGTGGCAGCCTTTTACAATAAAGAAAGCGATATCGCTAAAAAAGAAGAGTACTATCAGTTGTTGATGAAAGTATATGATCAACGTGCTCAGTATTTTGGTGATCATCGAAAGTATCCCACTCCTTATATTATGGGTAAAAAGGCAATTACCATGCTGAAATACAAGCGGGATGAGCCAGCTGTTGTGAAAGAAGCATATGCGATCCTGGAACAGGCAGCTCGTGAGCGCGGTGTGAAAGCACAACCTGCAGTATTGATTACATTCATGATGAACAGTACGATCATGTTCCAGATGAAGGAAATATCAGCAGAGGCATTGGTAAATACTTATACAACTGTTAGCGATATTTTTGATCAAAAAATTAAGCTCACAAAGAAGCCAGCCACAAAAGATGCGCTTAAGGAGATGAAAAATCAGGTGGAAGGGATGTTTGCCCAAAGTGGTGCTGCGAATTGTGAGACGATCGAAACTATTTTTGGTCCTCAATTGGCCGATAACACTGGAAACCTGGATTGGCTGAAACGAGTGAATCGTCTGTTGGCAAAAGGTGATTGTGGTGATGCTGAATTGTTTTATAAGTCATCTGAGTATTTGCATGCTATTGAGCCATCTTCATCCTCTGCTTTTGGTTTAGCCAAGATGTACATGAAAACTCAGGATATGGATAAAGCCGTTGGGTATTATCAGGAAGCCATTGAGTTGGAGGAAGATAATGCATCCAAAGCGACTTATCATTATTACTTGTCACTGGTTTACATGTCTCAAAAGAACTATACGCAAGTAAAAAGCAATGCCTTAAAAGCTACTCAGCTGCGATCAGATTGGGGCGCGCCTTATATCTTGATAGGTAAAGCTTATGCAGCTACAGCTAAGAGTTATGGATCTAAAGAAATCGAGCATAAATCAGTTTATTGGGCGGCTGTTGATAAATTCAAGCGGGCAAAAGCTGTTGATCCGGAAGCAGCCAAAGATGCCAATGAAATGATTGTACTTTATTCACAGTACTTCCCTAATACGGAAGAGCTATTCTTTGAGAATATGACAGAAGGAGATGCTTATAAAGTAGGTGGATGGATTAATGAGAATACAACCGTTAGAGCTAAAAAATAAGGTATTGATACCACATATAAAAAATAGCTTAAGAACCGCATTGGCAGCAAGCAGTATTTTACTGCTTGCTGTTTCTTTTGGTACTTCATGTAGTTCTAATAAACCGGAAGAAATAAAAGCCATTAGCAATCGGGAAGATTTGCCGGCGCTATCCTACAATGAATTGGAAACGGTTATTACCGATTCAGGGAAAGTGAAATATCGCTTTATAACCCCGGAGATGTTGAGCTATAAATATAAAAAAGAAGAGCCTTACATCGATTTTCCTTCCGGTTTTCACCTTTTTATTTATGACGCGAGTGGTGAGGTAGAAACTCAAATAAAGTGCATGAATGCCATCTACTATGAAAAACCCAAGGAGTTATGGGAGTTGAATAATGATGTGCAGGGAATCAATGCGAAAGGTGAAGTTTTAAATTCTGAGCAGCTTTTTTGGGATATGAAAGAGGAGCGTTTGTATACCGATAAATTTGTGAAGATCACAACGCCCACTCAGATTATTACTGGTACAGGATTGGAATCAGATCAAACGCTGTCGAATTGGCGGATAAAAAATGTAAGCGGTGAGCTGGAAATAGAAGAGTAGTTCCATTTTTATGTTTGTTGTGAATATGCGAATCAAAATGGTACGAATATTAACTAACTTTTTTTAACTTTCGCTAAGTTAACTGGCCACGGCTCCCATGAATGCATTATCATTGATTTTATTAACATTGCTTTTTTCAGCGTTCTTTTCAGGATGTGAAATGGCATTTTTTAGTTCCAATAAGCTGTTATTGGAGCTTAATAAAAAGAAGTTTCCTTTCCCGGCAAAAATTATTGATCGGTTTGTGCGCAATCCAGGCATCTTTCTGTCTACTATTTTGATTGGAAATAATATTGCTTTGGTCGTTTATGGATTAGAGATGGCCAAACTGATAGAACCGTTTATTACAAAATATATCCCCTCTGAAGGCGGATTACTACTGATTCAAACCTTTTTCTCTACACTAATAATTCTGATCACTGCTGAGTTTTTGCCCAAAACACTTTTTCGTATTAACCCCACGTTTGTGCTCAATGTATTTGCAGTACCCTTACTGTTTTTTTATGTTTTGTTCTATCCGGTGAGTCGACTTACCATGGGTGTATCTAATTTTATTATCCGGTATGTTTTAAAGGCAAAAGTATCCCGGCAATCCGGAACCTGGATGTTGGGTCGCGCCGATCTGGATAATTTGCTGACCGAACACAAAGAAAAGTCAGATCACGATGATTCCGGATCGCAAGAGATAAAGATGCTTAAGAATGCGCTTGATTTTTCGAAGCTTAAAATCAGGGATTGTGTTGTACCCCGGACGGATTTGGAAGTGATGGAAGTGGGGGAGGATTTGGAAACATTGCGTCAGATATTTATTGAAACCGGATTGTCAAAAATACTAATCTATAAAGAGAGTATTGATAATATTATTGGGTTTGTACATGTATCCGAGTTGTTTAAACACCCCAAGCAGCTCAAAAATATTATAAGTCCTATCTCTATTATACCAGAGTCGATGACAGCCAATAAACTGCTGGAAATATTTACAAAAGAGCATAAAAGTATTGCGCTGGTAGTAGATGAATTTGGTGGTACGGCCGGTATTGTGACATTGGAAGATATTTTAGAGGAGATATTTGGTGAAATCAATGATGAGCATGATGTGTCTGATTTGATTGAGCAGCAGATTTCGGAGTCAGAATATCAATTTTCTGCCCGTTTAGAAATTGATTACATCAATGATAAGTACTATTTAAAGTTGCCGCAATCGGAGAATTATGAAACAATTGCGGGATTAATTTTATACTACAATAAATCTATTCCTACAGTGAATGAGGAGATAACCATTGAAAAGTTCCGTTTTCAAATATTGGCAGCCACCAATGCGCGTATTGATTTAGTGAAAGTAATTCTGCCTTCTGAGTAGCGTTGTTTTCATTTGTTTTGTCAATCGACTCATCGCCATTATAAATCGTTACACTCCATTTAAAATAACATTCTTCATAACTTTCTTCGGTCAAACATATCAACAGCGGATTGTGTTTGTCAATTTTTTGTATATTCGTAACCTGATTTAAAAATCACAATAATTTAATTGTTAATCGAATGGCAACATTAGAGAGAATAAGGAACAGAGCCGGATTGGTTATATTGATTATAGGTCTGGGGCTAGTCGCCTTTTTACTAACAGATTTTCTTAACTCGGGTAGCTCGTTATTCAAAGGTACTCAGCAGCAAATTGGAGAAGTGAATGGTACTAGTATTTCATATCCTGAGTATCAAAATTATTTAAGCGAATTAGAAGAATTTGCCAAGCTAAGCTCCGGAAAGGCTGCTTTGGATGAAAATACTTCTTATCAATTACGTGATCAAGCCTGGAATCAGTTGGTTCAGGATGTGATTATGGATGAGAAATATGAGGAGCTGGGCATTCAGGTAACTGTGGATGAATTGGTAGAGATGACGACTGGTAACAGTGTACATCCTCAGATTCGTCAAATGTTTACGAATCCGCAGACAGGTGTATTTGATAAAAATCAATTAATTACCTTTTTGAAGCAAAAAAACAGTGATCCAACAGCTAACTTTTATTGGATGTATCTGGAAAAGCAAATCACCAAAGAGCGTTTATTTGCTAAATACAGAGATCTGATTAAAAAAGGAATGTATGTCACCACTGCACAGGCTAAAGCAGAAGCTGAAGCGAAGCAAAACAAAGTAAGTTTTGATTTTATCGTGAAACGTTTTACCAGTATCCCTGATTCAACGGTTACGATAGCTGAAAGCGATATCAAATCGTATTACAATGCCCACCTTGATAATTACAAGCAAGAGGCGACACGTGATGTGGAGTATGTGATGTTTGAAGTAAAGCCTTCGGCCGAAGATAAAACGATGGCTGAAGAGTGGATTACTCAGGCTAAAAAAGATTTTGGTGCCCCGGAAACTGACGCTATTCAATATGTGAATATGAATTCAGAGTCTAACCACATTGATCGCAAGTTAAAAGTTGAGCAGTTGAGTACAACGCTTCAGGATTTTGTAGCGGATGCACAAGAAGGTGATGTGTATGGTCCTTACTTCGAAAATGAGACTTATAAATTATCACGTTTGGTGGAAATTGCTCAAGTACCTGATTCAGTAAAGGCACGTCATATCCTAATTCGTGGTAATGCACCGGAGAAAGATGAAGCGATTGCTGATAGTTTGTTGAACCTGATTAATAATGGAGCTGATTTTGCGAAGTTAGCACGTGAGTATTCTCAGGATCCTGGTTCAGGTATCAATGGTGGTGATCTGGGTTGGTTTACTGAAGGTAAAATGGTGCAGCCTTTTAATGATGCCTGTTTCAAAGGTAAAAAAGGGGATGTCGTAAAAGTGGCTTCTCAATTTGGTTTCCATATCATTAACATTCAGGATAAAGGTCGTCCGGTGACCAAATATAACATTGCCACCTTAGAGCGTAAAATTGACTATAGTTCTAAAACAAATCAGATCGTTTACGCTAAAGCAGCTAAATTTGCTGCCATGAATAACTCACAGGAGAAATTCAACGAGGCTATTCAGACTGAAAACCTGGTGAAGCGTTTTGGTCGTAGCTTAAAAGCGAACGATCGTAATGTAGGTGCTTTGGAGTCGCCGCGTGAAATGGTACGTTGGGCGTTTGAAGCTGAGGTAGGTGATATGTCTCCGATCTTTGAGTTTGGTGATACCTATGTATTAGCTGTGATGACCAATGCCCGTGAGGAAGGAAATACACCTGTCAATGTTGTGAAAGGTCAAATTGAGCGCCAGTTGCGGAATGATAAAAAAGCGGAGTTGTTGATTGCTGATATGAATACCAAAAAGCAAAATAGCAGCAGCATGAGCGCTTTGGCTCAAAATCTGGATGTGGAAGTTCAAAATGCCAGTAACATTGATTTTGCAGCTTACCAAGTGCCAGGTGCGGGTATTGAACCTGCTTTGGTGGCTTTAGCTACAACAGCTAAGCAAGGTGAGATGAGTGCTCCGGTAGCTGGGAATAACGGTGTATTTGTTGTAAAAGTAAATACTGTTGAAGCCGGTACGGTTGATGTAGCCAGTGAAAAAGCGCAATTGCAGCAGTCTGCTTCGTTTAAAGTAGATTATAAAGCACTAGAGGCCATCCGTGGCAAAGCTGAGATTACTGACGAAAGAATTAAGATATTCTAGTCATTAAGATATTTATGATTGAAGCGGGATTCCTATTGGGATCCCGCTTTTTTGTTATAATGCCGATGGCTTGTACTGAATGCATTCGGTATAATAGGTAAAGAATATCAACGATTCATACATGGTTTATGCTCAAATATCGTGTGGTTTTGTGATTTTGACCCCGGTTAAAATTTTTTTTCACCTGGGTCAAAACTATTTTTCACCCCGGT
>JAEINY010000170.1 GCA_016342595.1 Marinilabiliaceae bacterium | reverse complement strand
GGGATGGGGGAGTATTTGTGCTCCCACCATTCTACTCTACTGGTTAAAATAAAGATAACATATCCGAAGTTCAAATTGACGTTATGTTATCATAGGGCTCCGCTTCGCTGCACCGTACCTGTCCCGTTTTTACGGGATGCTGTTACGTTGTGCTCTTTCAGAGCTCATGATATTCTGCCTCTGCGGCTTGGCGGCTCTGCGGTGTGATGTTTTATTGGTTACACAGAGGGCTCAGAGGTGAAGTTATTGAAGGCGCACAAAGAAGTTTTTAGATTGTCAAAATTAGTCGGGTGGATTACAGCGCATGGTAAAGTGTGGGGTGATGAGCTAATTGATTGCGCCGGTTTTGCATGACTTCACGAATCCAGGGGTTATCACCCCTGGTTATTATTGTTTCACCCATTCAGGGTGATGACCCCACCACTTACATTATACTTGGGGCGGTGCCCCAAGCTTTGTTGTTAAAGGCCTTCAGCCTTACCGAAATTAAGATCCATTCTCAACCAAGCTCTTTTCTGTAATTAAAAGTTATTTCTATCCGCTCCCATAGGGTTTCGCTATGCTGCACCGTACCTGTCCCGTTTTTACGGGATGCTTTTACCCTCCGGGGAGCCAAGCGTACATGGATATCCGTGTTAGTTTAAGGCATCTGATTTCAGAACCCTTTCGGTTGTTAGTTTCGAGCTGATTATCGCCATGGGTAAGCCGGCACCGGGTACTGTTGAGGCTCCCACATAAAATGTATTCTTGAATGCTTCATCGTAATTTTTGGGACGTAAGGCGCCTATTTGTAACATGCTATGCGACAAACCCAATCCGGCACCTTTGTATAGATTAAATTGATCTTGCCAATCTTCAGGGGTATACGCCATCCGAAATACAATATTGTTGGCGATGTCCTCTTTGATGCGTTTGCCAAAGTCCTCAATAATACTGTCGATGATGGTATCTTTATCCGACCAATCAGCTTTAAAAAGTAAATTGGGAACCGGGCATACAAAAAATAAGGCTTCATGGCCCCGGGGCGCACAATCGGCGTTAAGTTTGGATAGCACATTTACATAATAGTAGGGTTTCTCCAGTGTTCCCGGATTTTTCATCACGTCTTTTGAATATTCTTCATAGTTACCCCCTAAAAAGTAATTGTGATGTTCCACCTGAGGTAGCTTCTTATTCAGGCCCACATAAAAAGTGAGGTACCCCATGGTCCAGCTCATTTTATCCAGTTTGGCCTCTCTAAACTTTTTGCGCTTAAACACCCGGCCTCTGAATAACGCTGCATCGGCATTGATGACAAAGGTATCGGCCAACCACTTTTTACCTGTGTTGTCGATGACCGAAGTTAATTGACCGTTGCTACTTTCGAAATCGACAATTTCAGTATCGTAATGGAAAGCGACATTCAGTTTTTTAAGTTCCTGCACCAATCCTTCCACGATTTTGTACATGCCCCCTTTTACATTGTAGTAGCCATTGTTTGTGAATTCAATGTGCGATAGCAAGGTGTACACAGCATTGGTGTCAAAGGGTGTTCGTCCTAAAAAAAAGGCAATGAGGGATACGATTTGGCGGACTTCTTTTGATTGAAAATACTGACCGGCCTGTTTCCAAAAGGTTTTGTATAAGACGGGCAGGTGTTGGGGGTTCACTTGCACTAAGGCCTTCAGGTAATGGGCAGTACTGTTAAAGTTTTGCTTGATAACAATGTCAATGGTATCGTTATACAGGGCTTCGCATTTCTTTAAATAACGATTGAACTTATGTTTGAAATCAGGTTCTAAATCCGCAAATTGGCTTGCCAGTTTATCGATGTCCTTATACAAATAGAACTTGCGCTCACTGTCGCTGAAATGAACGGTGTATAAAGGATTCAGTTCCATGAATTCAAAGGGCAGTTGGATGTTGCAATCCTTGACCAGTTCATCAAATTCGTAGGACATACTAAAGAAACTGGGGCCCACATCAAAGGTAAAGCCATCTTTTTTAAGTTGATTCAATCGGCCACCTGCTTTGTCATTTTTCTCAATAAAAGTGACCTGATAACCGCGCGACGCTAAACGCATTCCGGTTGCCAATCCACCTAATCCGGTGCCAATTATTAGTACGTGCTTGTTCATTTCTTTAGTCTTTTAAGGTTAAGGGGTATAATTCATTTTTCACCCAGGCGAAATCCGGCGCTATTTTTAGTGTTTTGATGCAATAGTCCCGGGCTTTTGAAAAATTATCAATCTCAATATAAGCGTTTATGAGTATCGCCAAGAGGTTTAAATAATTCCAATTTTCAGTGAGCAGGGCCGGGTTGGCCTCCATCTTTTTCAATGCTTTTTGATAGTATTCAATGGCTTTGGTTTTGGAACCGCCAAAAATCGCGGGCCTGTAAAATTCAATATTACCCAGTTGCACATACCCCAAATACTGATCACTATCAGCAGCAATGGCTTTATTGGCAAACTCAATGCTTTGCAGGCCAATAAAAGGGGCTTTATAGGGCGATAAACCAATTTCAAAACCTACAAAGGCCGATTTGTAAGCATAAATTTCGGCTAGGTTGAATTGCTCATTTTCTAAGGTCTCCAGATTGTTTTGTGCCAAATCATAATAATGCTTAGCACGATCTTTATTTTTTGTGCCAATACACCAGCCGATGTAGCCATACTGATAATTTACTAACTCAAGTCTTAATGCATTTGATTTCTCTTCAATGTCTTCCAAACTGTCAATGACCGCTTTCCATTTATCCATATCATTATCTGTATAGGCCTGATAGATGGTGACACGACTTTGTCCATCAAGACTAATGGTTCTGAAAAGGATGATCAGGACGATTAATAGATTTTTCGTTCTTTCCATGTATAATTCTTTTTGCGTTTTATCATTAAAGCGTTGCTAATGACATGTAACAAGAAAACATGTTGCGGTATGATGAATAGAATATTGCTCATGATGTGTTGCCTGCTAATTATGGAAACTATGACCCTGGTTAAAACGATCAGGGCGGTATAGAGGAAAAATAGCTTAAGACTGATACTAGCGATGAAGATAAAACCTAAGGTTGTCAGGCTCCAAAAAAGGATGGCTAGCAAGGTTTGGTTTCCAAAAAACATCAATACATTTTTCGAAAACCCATTCAGCGCTTCCCGGTAGGAGGTGTACATGCGGCAGCTAACCCTTTTATCACCCAACATACAAGACACTTTGACCTTGTTTTTTTTGAAGTGTCGGGCAATGCTAATGTCTTCAACGGGTGAGTTTTTAAACGTTAAATGGGGATTGAACTTATTGTAAATGGATGCGTCAAACAGCATGAACTGGCCATTGGCTGCAGCATGGGCACTAAAAGGGGAGTGCCGCACAAAAATGAGTGGTAACAGGGTTAATAATATGTAATTCATGATGGGTACCGAAACCTTTTCTCCGGATGAAAGGATGAGTTGCTTGGGGAAGAAGGATAGCAGCCCTAGTTTTTGCTTTTTCAGTGTATGGACAGCTTCTTCCACAATGGTACCGCTGAGCGTAACATCTGCATCAATAAAAAGAAGAAAGGCTCCCCTGGCCGCTTGAGCCATGGTGTAACAAGCATGGTTCTTTCCCAGCCAGCCCGGTTTTAATTCCGTCGACCGGATGAGCCGGATGCGCTGATCACTGGCGGCCCATTCGTTTACAATGGCAGCTGTCCGGTCAGTTGATTGATCATCATAAACAAGTATCTCAACATGCTGATATTTTATTTGCTGTAAGCTGGCCAATAGGATGCCAATGTTTTTTTCTTCATTCCGGGCCGGAATTAATATGGACACCCAATCGTTCAATTGTGATTTGGGTTTGACTAAGCGCTGATAAAAAACAAGGTTAATCGTTGCATTGGCCAGTTGCAAGAGGGCGAAAATGAATACTATGGAGGCTAAATATACCATTTACTCGGATCGATTTTTTTGACTATTGAGTGCTTTGGCATAGAATGTATTATAGGCTAGTTGCAGGGCCTTTCTATCTTTGTTTGTGTTTTGATAAGCTTCCAGATGTATGTATAAAATGGGTTTGGGATGGGAAAAGAAGTCCACCATATTGGCCACAAACAGGATGTGCAGGTCATTATCCACACGACTTAGTATTTTTTCGATGCCTGATTCAAAAGTTATTTGTGTTTCGTGCATGGAGGTAATCTTTCCTTGTGGGAACATAAAAACCATGTTGGATGAAGATTTTAATAACTGCGCCGTATAGTCTATTGTTTCCAACAGACTGCGTGTTTTTTTTTGCACCGAATACCCACCGGCATAATTAAAATACCAATGTTTACGCAATTTTTTTTCGAGCATCATGAAATGTAATTGGCGGTGTATCTTTTTCTTATTCAGATAAGCCATCCAAAAACCATCCCACCAACTCGTGTGATTGGCGATGACCAAAACCGGCCGTTTTCCATCTTTAAAACTTCCCACAATATGAACCGCATGGAAGGCTTTCCGGATCTTCCAAAGGGCATAATTTTGAAAAAAGGGATAGATGAAGAAATGATGTTTCGCCTTTAGTATCATGCCAATAGTTTATTTGCGCCAAACAGGATTAGAAAAAAGGAAAACTGACAGACTAATATGAGCAAGGCCATCTTATTTCGGGTTTTAATTTTCATTCGTTTCAGAAGTGTGTGGAAGAGCAGGGCCAGGGTGAACCAGGCGATGTAGTTTTGCAGCGGAATCGTTTCATTTTCCCAATACCACATATGAAGTTTGGGGGCCATTTGTTCCAGAATCACATCGTAGAGTAACATAGCTCCTGAGGCGACGATTATTTTCAATGGCGTGGGCATCCGGAACGTGTCCATCACCGATGCGGTTGTGTACACCAGAAACAGCCAGTTAACGCCGATGATGAGGGGGGTGTGAAAGAGTTTTAAACCTAAGCTGTTCCCGTAGGTGTAAGGTCCGAAAATCACACCGGTATGCACGCCAATTGCTTCGATTAGAAATGATACGACATAAATGAGGGTGAACCCAATGACTGATTTACGATTTATTTCATTGGCATGGAAGAGTGCCAGGGTCACAAAGCTCAACACCAGAGCCAATGGGATCAGTTGCAGAAACAGGGCATTGGTAGCAGGCGCCAGTAAACCCATTATTCCCACAGTATAAAAAATAATTATAATGGCCCGGATGGTATTGTGATTATCCGTGATTCGGTTTATATATTCTGTTTTGATAGAACTCATAATAACGGGTGTGCAGGTTTATTAAAAAGGTCTTTTAGTTTCGCCCTCACCAGCAAATTGAAGAAGATCAGACTGAAGGCATAGGCAAAATCTTCGATGGGGATGGTTATAAAACGAATGCCCAGGTTCGCCTCATTATTGTACCACACCACGGGTTCGTCTATCATGCTGCCCGTTAAAATGCCATTGACGATGACAAAGGGGATGAGTATGATGGGAAAGGTGAGGTAAAAACGGCTGATTATGGCCGATTTATCGAACCATGACAGGAGTAATGCGACCACCGTTGATGTTAAAATATAGAAGGTGTATGTTTTTTCGGGGTTCAACAGCACCACGGTTAATGATAGGCCAATAAGGATTATGGACACTGTTGTAGTAATGTTTCGCCCGGGTTTTAATTGGTTAAAATATAAAACGATGGCATCGTGAAGGAAAATACTCGCATAGGGGATGAGGATGAAAAACAACCATTCTTCAAGGGGTAAGCCAAGCCCTGTGATGCCCGAATGATACCGCAGATTGAAACCCCACACGCCCTGTTCGGTCAGGTAGTAATCGAAGGCAATGTAAACCAGGGCGACGATCAGTAAGGAGGGCATAAGATATTTCCATTGCCTGTAAAACTGAAGCTTTTGGTCGAAGCTTAACACCAGGGGTATGGAGATGGAGCCCAGCAGTAATATGGTGTAGAGAGACTTCATTGTTCTTTAAAAAAACGATGCGGGAAAACCAATAACCCATAGTTGTTAAAGTCGCTTTTGTTTTTGGGCTTATGATGGGCGGTATGTGCCTTGACGAGGGCCTGAATATAGCCTTTGTGCGGTTTGATCAGAAACGGAATTTTCACCCGGTGGTGAATAATGATGTCATGAATCACAAAATACGTCAAACCATAGAGGGTAATCCCGATACTAATATAGATAAATGGCCGATACATCAGCGTAAACCCAATCCCCATTAGCACAATAGCCGGCAAGGCATACACCAGGAAGAATAAATCGTTTTTTTCGAAGTGCTTATCTTCTGTTTTCAGGGGCAAGCCTTGTCTGTGGTCTTTGCGATGGTGGTCCAGGTGCCAATTCCATAAAAAACCATGCATTACATATTTATGACTCCACCAGGCCACAAATTCCATGAAGAAAAAAGCGATAACAAGTAATGTCATGTTTACCATAGTATTTTCGATTTAGAAAGTGAGCCAGCTTCTTTTTAGATATTACCCTAACCTGGACGAGCCAATCCAAATATGGAATATCGATCAACAAATGAAGAACGTCGAATTTATAAATCACAAATCGTTAATCAATATTCATCATTCTAAAACAGGGTGTTGGGAATGGACCAGATCGTTATTCCATCTCATATCAGTTTAAGTTTAAACAAGCAATAGACCTTCATGATGATCAGGTATTTTTTTAGGTTTGAAATTCGAATGCGTTGATTCAGTATTTCGTCCGGATGGCACTTTTTTATTTTCTTAAATAGCGCGTTGTAATAGTAATAAGCAATTAACATCGCTAGTTTTGATTTACCGGGTAATTGCCTGATCCCTTCATAGGCCAGACGAAAATCATGCTCAATAGACTGCTGAATAAGTGTTTTATTTTCATGGTTAAATGCCCCTTGCTGAAGCTCCGGGAAATAAGTGCGTCCCAATTCATTTAAGTCAAAATTCAAGTCGCGTAAAAAATTGACTTTCTGAAAGGCTGATCCCAGGCTCTCAGCTGGTTTTTGCAAGTGTTTATATAATTTATCTTCCCCATTACAAAACACCTTGAGGCACATCAAACCCACCACATTGGCCGAACCATAAATGTATTCCCCAATTTCATTTTCTGAGGTATACGTGGTCTTGGTTAAATCACAACGCATACTTTCCATAAAGGCCTCAATGTGCTTAGCAGGGATGTTGCATTGTGCTACCGTATCTGCAAAAGCCAACAGTATGGGATTAATGCTAATTTTATTTTCCAGGGCATAGGCTAAATCTTTTTGCAAGGTATCCAGCAGAAAATGTTTGTCATAACCATGAAAGCTATCCACTATCTCGTCCGCAAGCCTGACAAAACCATAAATGGCATAAATGGCTTTTCGCTTTTCCTTTTCCATTAAAGAAGTAGCAAAGGAAAATGACGTGCTATACTTACGAGTGATTAATTCTGAATGGGTATAGCATATTTTTTTAAAGAATTCTACATCCATAGTGTCTGTATCTTTTCATGATCTGTTTAAATTATCATTTAGTTTCCGTAAATTTTGATATGCTGCGCTTATTTGCACACTATAAGCAATATAACTAAAATTAGTCATATAAATGCAAGCTGGCTCACTAAGTTTTGGTATTCAGTTTTTAAGCCAGGCAATGGTGTGCCGGAGGAGGTGGATTGTCTTGTAGTGCCATCGGGCAAAAGCGCGGGTTTTTATACTGTGAAAGCGGATGGAATGATCGAATAATGATTCGGTCTTTCGGAATAATGGTGTAGCGGGTAACTCCTTTATAAAGTGTCCTGTTGCGAATTAATAGTTATCACCTGTAAAAAGAAAAACAGCCGAAGATGTATTTATCTTCGGCTGTTTTTCATTATACTCTGTTTTTGGTAATGCTATAAGGCATTTACAATCATTATTACAGAAGCTATCAATTGAGTACCTGCAAACAGGTATTTATCTTTTCTTCATCATCTTATAATGAATATCTCCAAATATTTTGTGGCCCAATGATTTTTCGTGACATGTATTGCAGTTCATCTTACCTGTTGTATTTCCCATCTTACCCTGACTTCCGTGACAGACCATACAATCATTAACTTTTTCATTATCGTGCTGCGTTGGCACAAAGGTATTTTCGAAATAGGCGTTAAGAATTTCAACTGTGTGGGCCGCCACATCTGCCGTTAAACGACGGCATCGTTCTTTTCGCTGGTTACTATCTATTCTATATCCGGTCTTTTTCCCCCATTTAGTAGTGGAAGCATGACACAGTACAGATTCAGAAACAGAGGTAGGGGGGATGAAATCAAAGACCGGATTCTTAGGTTTGAATACCGGGAATGCGTTATTTTCATACCATTGGAATAAATCAAGAGTTAGCGCATCTCTAACTTTCTTATTATCCACCAATAAGCCGATAACCGCTGCTGCCCCGTTTAGAGTACCGCAAATTGTTCCTGTTCCGCCTATTCCACCGTGACCATATTTCATCATATGGATCGGGAAAGATTTATATGGTTCTCCTATTTTTTCGGCCAGCAGGGCTATAATACTGCTGGAAACACCATACATGCAACTTCCTACTTTATAATTTTCATAGGCCAGCTCAGAAGCAGATAATGGGTCTAAAGGTGAATAGGTCCAATTTGTTTCTGTTTTGTCAAGGTCAATTTTTTTCGCAGGAGCCGTTGGAGGCACTCCTGTTTTAAATGCATTTGTCAGTGTAGCTACACCAGCTCCTCCTGCAGCTAAGGCTCCAACTGCTATTTTAATTACTTTACGTCTATCCATTCTGGAGAATATTTGTTAATTGGCAAAAAGGCCAAGTAGAATTTTAAATTTTTTATTTTTTTTCAATCACTTTCATTGCACAACTCATAAAACTAAGCACACAAGGAATGGCTAAACGGTAATAAATGAAGTTTTTAATCTTTTCGCCTTCAATTATTTTGTGTTTTTTTAGAATATCAAGATGCTTAGACATTGTTGATATATCGACCCCTACAATTTCAGACAGTTCTTTTACCGGCATACTTTTATCCTTTACGGCGTCAATAATAAACAAGCGTGTAGGATGTGCCAAGGCTTTAAAAAGTTCTGCTTTCTCAAGGAATTCCTTTTCAATTTCTTTGTTCATGGCCATAGCTGGAAGTATTATATTTTGCAATTACCCGACTGTTTGTAATAAACAGCCTGCATTGCTGAACACTAAGTTTATGTTAGGTATTTGTGCATATCCTTCATGTTTTTCTATTTGGCGAAACTACCAAATAGGTTTTGATAATAAAATAAATTCTGGTTTTTTGCATAGTTTTTTCCCTTGGGCTCTCTGACAAAAGGATGGGTGTTTTTTGTTGCTTTAGCAGGCTAAATGGATTGAGTTTATTGTCATAATTCAGTAAAATAGTTGATAAAATGGTATGCCGATATCGGGATAGTCATCTTCTCTTTTGTTGTGTTTTACGCTACACTATCTGGTTTGTGGAATTTGCCGGAAGCAATTTATTATTGTAGATAATGATCAGGTGTAAGGCGTACCTCGCAGAGGTTAAACATTCAGTGTTTTTTTAATTGTTGGGATGAAATTTTCTGGCATCAATGGTTTATCCCTTCCGGGGAATTTGCCGTGGTTATTTAGTAGTGGAGATCTTTATATGTTTTGTGAGAAATAAAAATGCGAATCAAGGATGACCAGAAATGAAACAATTGCCACCAAGGCTCTAAGTCACAAAGAATATCAGAAGGCTAGTGTGAAAATAATCAATGCTTTGTGATACTTAGTGCATTTGGGCCTTGGTGGCAAAAAGTTAACAATTAATCGTTTTCGGAGATGGCTTGTACAATTTTTTTAAAGTAGCTTGTGCTTGTGAAGGAGCGGCATGACGGTAGATGCTTGTCGGAGCCGTGCAGGCTTTTATACCATTGAATTTCCAATTGCGCTGGTATATGCCGACACATAATCAAAGGGACTTAAGAAGTACAACGCACTTAAGGCGCATTTTGATTAGTATTCGGTATTATTTGTTTGGCATTTGAGGTGTTGGTCAGGCCATTTACTGTACCTGATTCACTAACCAATCTGAAATCTCATTCAGTGCTTTGGGTGAAAAAGTCTGTTCAATTGTGGCATATTCCTGAGGTGATCCGGTTTCGCATTCCTGAAACAAATGGTTTAATCCCGGCATTTTCTTTACAACAAAATGGGTGTTTTTACCTTTTTTCAACGCTTCTTCAATGGCTTTTAAATTAACCGTGGCAGTGACTTGTAAATCTTTTTCGCCATTTATGGCTAACACGGGGCATTTTACTTTTTCGAGCGATTCAGCAGGTTGTTGCGTTAAGAAATATTTCATCCAGGGGCTGGTTAGTTGTTGTAAATGACACGCTATAAAATCCTGCTTTTGCTCATCGGGCATCTCCTGAAGGGCTTCTGTTAAATAGTTCTGAACATCCATTTTCAGGCGCGCATTATCCTGGGAATGAATCACCAGATTACATATTTTGGCGTTTATTTCTTTCTGCTTTTTTATATCTGAATCATCTGTTCCGGTGGCTTTGGCGATCAATTCTTGTTGCAGCATTAAAATTTTATCCCCACTTATTCCCGGGCCTGCCAACATTACTATAAAAGCCACATCTTTGCTTTCGGCAGCTACCATCGGTGCTATTAAACCACCCTCGCTGTGCCCAATGAGTCCGATTTGGTTTTTATTGATTTCTTTTCTGGATTGGAGGTACTGAATGGCCGCCTGTACATCAGCTGCAAAATCAGCGGAGGTTGCTGTTATAAAGTCTCCGGTGGATTCGCCCACCCCGCGGTCGTCGTAGCGCAACACTGCAAATCCCTTTTTTGTCAGGTGATCCGCTAATACCAAAAATGGTTTATGTCCCTGTAATTCTTCATCCCTGTTTTGTGGACCACTGCCGCTGATTAAAATTACCACCGGAAATTGATCTCCCAACTGCGGTAAGGTCAAAGTCCCTGCTAAAGTGATGTGCTCTTTGGTGTTTTCAAAGGTGATATCTTCCGTGGTGTAGGGATAGGGTTCAGAGGGCTCTTGTGGCCTCCTGTTCTTTGTCGCACGGGGTTTTTCTGTGGATAAAGTGAGTGGAAATGCTTTTCCGGCCTGGGTAAAGGTACCTGTAAAGCCATTCTTACCGGTGTAAGTGCCTTTGTATTGGATGTTGGCCGCTTGAATGTCCAGTGTTAGTATAGAATCTATGTAGCTGGTGGAAGATACCGGGATTCCCTTTGCGCCCTGATCCGGGCTATCCATTGTCGAGGTATATCCATCACCATTTTCCACGATATTAAAAATAATCGTTAGTTGTTGTCCTGGTACCTTGAGCAGGCCATGCCATTGGCCGCTTATGGGCTGTGCGAAAGCTGAAAAGGTGATGAGTAAGAGGGATACGATTAATGTTGCTTTTTTCATAGCCTGTGAATTTTCGGTTCAATTATTAATTTTGATTCAAAAGTGAAGCATTTGCTGGTGCTGTACAAAAGCGATTGATATGCTGATTGGTTTTTTATTTGAATGAAACATGGGCCGCCTTCAATTCAATTCACATATTTTTTTTGTTAATTCACACAAGAAATAAGCTAATTCACCTATTTGCCCTTGAAATAGTAGTGTTGGCGCTTATTATTGTTGTATAAAATGAAAACGATGAAACCATCACAACTCAAAAAGCTTTTTATTCACTTGCTATTCTGGCTGCCTTTACCCATATTCTTATTAAGTACCTCGAAGCACTTATTATTCGGAACCTTTATCACCAACGAGGGCAATTTTGAAGCAGCTGTTTTTTATGGATTGGTTTTTAATGCCGTTTTATTCTATGTCACCCTATATCAATTACTGCCATTTTATTTTAAGCAGCGCAGGTATTTTGCCGGCCTGATGCTTTCCGTCGGGTTCTGTTTTGTAATGTGTGTGTGTGAAGCGCTGGTCGATTATGTATTTATCTCCACTGTTTATACACCCTCTAATTTGAAAGGCTATGAAGACAGTGTTTTGCAGTATGCATTGTTATCTTCGATCATCATGAACATGCCTATTTTTATACTGTCTGTTAGTTGTCGGTTTGTAAAAGACTGGTATACCAATGAAAAAGCTAAGCAAAAGCTAAAAGAAGAAAAGCTCATCAGTGAACTGCAATTTTTAAAATCACAAGTCAATCCGCATTTTTTGTTTAATACCCTAAACAACCTGTTTGGCATGGCGCGGCAGGCCAAGGCGCTGTCCGTGGCTGATGGTATTGTCAAATTATCTAACATGATGCGGTACATGCTCTACGATAGCGAAAGTGAATTTGTATCACTGGAGAAAGAAATCAGCTATTTACATGATTATATTGAGCTTCAGAAACTGCGCATCGGCACAGCTAATAAGATGGATTTGCAAGTGGATTTAAATGCCTGCCAAAGTCAGTTAAAAATAGCACCCTTGTTACTCATACCCTTTGTTGAAAATGCGTTTAAGCATGGCATATCGGTTAAGGAACCATCAAAAATATCAATAGGTTTGCACACTGACGAAAACACGGTAACATTTAAGGTCAGTAATTCCATCAATAAACTTCGCCAAAATAGACATGAAGACAGCAGCGGCTTTGGTCTCAAAAATGTACAAAAACGCCTGGATTTAATTTATCCGGATAGGAGCCACTTAGATATTAAAGAAGAGGAGGATATCTACTCCATCTCACTAAATATAACCACTACCCTATGAAAATTAATACCATTGCTATCGATGACGAACCCATGGCTTTAAGTATCGTTGAGGAATATATTCATAAAACACCGTTTTTGAGATTAGAAAAGCTCTTTACTGATTCCATCGAAGCGTTAACTTATGTTCAGGAAAATGCGGTTGATTTGATTTTTTTAGACATCAATATGCCCGATTTAACCGGGTTGCAGTTTTTAAATGCGCTGGAGAAAAAGCCACTGGTGATTTTTACAACAGCCTACTCTGAATATGCCGTAAAAAGCTATGAATACCGGGCTGTGGATTATTTGTTGAAGCCCATTGAATTTGAACGGTTCTTAAAAGCGGCGCTTAGAGCCAAGGAAAGTTTTGAGTTAACACACCAAAAAGCAGCACTTCCTGTTCAGCCAGCCCAAACCGAGCAAGTCAAAGCTGTTTCAGACCATATTTACATCAAGAGTGGCACGGAGTTACATAAGCTGCTGCTTAAAGATATTTTATACATTGAAGGGACCGGTAACTACATTTCGGTTGTAAGTCAAGCCAAACGGATCATGACACTCACAAAGATGTCGGAAATACTAAATATTTTGCCGAATGAGAAATTTATACGGGTGCATAAATCCTATATCGTATCCATGGATTCTGTTGAAATGATTGAGCGCCATCAATTGACTTTAAAGGGCAAAAAAATTCCGATTGGCATCACTTATCGGGAACGTTTTTTCAGGTTTTTAGATTCGAATAATACGTTGGTAAAAATTATCTCTTGATAATAACAAAGGAGCCTTGCGGGCTCCTTTGTTATTTTGAAGATTATCTTATTCGCATCGCCTTATGCTACGAATGGTCGGATTATCTTTTAACGGTTGATAAATTTCAACCAGTGCTGCTTCGTTCAGTGCTCCCGGATATACATCCCTGGCATTGCAGAAGAATCGATAGTTTACACCACTTACTACTTGCGTCGACACAGCTAAAGGGGTGTACTTAACGCCAACCAGCCCATTTGTAGCGTCTTGAAATACTTTTTTTGCTTCGGGCGAAATATCGGTGCCATAAGCCGTGTAGGCGCCAACCATTACATTTGTGTTTTCCATTTTAAATTTTTTAAAGGATTAAAAAAGGTTTTTAA
>JAEINY010000169.1 GCA_016342595.1 Marinilabiliaceae bacterium | reverse complement strand
TTTCGATCAACTTAAGATGATTGAAAACAGAATGATCATTCACCACCCGGCCATCGCTTTAACCATTGAATTAATTAAGCATGATGGACACCACTACTTCATAAGGGAGTTCCATTTTGGGACTGATTTAAAAACGATCCTCACTAAAAAATCTATTTATCGCAACATCAAATCATCTCTTTTCATTGAGATGGCCATTAGCTTACTTGATGGTTTAACAATCCTGCATCAACATGGCATCGTACACCGGGATATCAAACCAGCTAACATCATTATTCCTCATAAAAAAAATGAGTCCCCAAATTTATGGAACGGTAAGCAAGCGATTTTTATTGGTTTTGAGCAAGCATCATTATTACCGTGCCCGGCCAGGCAAAATCCATTTTCACTTATATACACTCCCCCCGAACAACTGTTAAACAAAGGTCATTTGACTAATCCTACATCAGACCTATTTGCACTAGGTATCATCCTGTATGAAACCATTGCCGGCAAACCACCTTACCAGGATTGCAATGCAGAGATTTTACTCAATTTGCAATTAAGCTATCCGGTAAAAAAACCACCCCGCATGAATGAGCAGTTTTTTAACATCCTGGAAAAGGCCACTTACAAAGAACCTTTTCCAAAATCTCCAGTATTATTATCATCGAAAAAAACAGAGTCTATTCTGCTTAAAGGTATTCAGAATAGATATCAAAAAGCAGTTGAAATGAAGGAAGATCTACAGGAATATATAAAAACCCATATACCACAAAAACCAATTCCTTGGTATGAACGAATTTTCAAATAATACTTTATATTATAAAATTTAACTTAAAAAAATCCCGGAAAACACGATTAAAAACCCCAGAACAAATCCAATATAAACTTGCGAAGGGGAATGTGCTTTGAGCTTCAAGCGTGCCACTCCTAACAAGCCGGCAGCTAAAACAATAACAGAAAAGAGCAACCACAAATCCAGGCCAAAGCGGAATGAAAGCGCTAACATAGCACCAGCTAAACCACCGATACCAATCATGTGCATGCTTATTTTCCAAAAGAAAGTGATGATCAACGCAATATAAACGGTCATCAATGTAGCCAACATAAATCCCTCAATAAACGTTGGTACGATGGGGATACGTCGCAAAAAGAAATAGCCTAAAAAATAAAATAAGCCACTAAAAAAAACAGGCAATAACCGCTCTCTTCGTCCTTTCATATAAACACTCTTAATGACTTTAAACATCAAAAAGAGTGGAATCAGACTCAGTGGCAAGATGCATGTACTCAAAAAAACCACTAAATAAACAATGCGCTGATGATCAACTGGCAAAAAGGAAAAATGACCGCCAACGTTAAAGATCAAAAAAAGACCTAATGTTGGTATCAGTAAAGGATGTAACAGGGAAGATAACACCCGGGAAAAACTTCTCATTCTATTCTTATATTATAGCCGGTTAAAGAGATGCTTCAACCGGTGTCTGGCCAATACTAGTTTACAATTCTTTTCGCAAACGTGCGACGGGAATATTGAGCTGCTCCCGATATTTAGCAACCGTGCGTCTGGCAATATTATAAGATTTCTCTTTTAATATTTGCGCCAGTTTATCATCAGTTAACGGTTTCTTTTTATCTTCGGCATCAATACATTCTTCCAAAATCATTTTGATCTCTCGTGTACTTACCTCTTCACCGGAATCTGTTTGCATCCCTTCAGAAAAGAAATACTTCAATGAAAAAATTCCAAAATGAGTTTGAATGTATTTACTGTTGGAAACACGAGAGATAGTAGATATATCAAGGTTCGTCTTTTCAGCAATGTCTTTAAGAATCATCGGACGTAACTGCATCTCATCACCTTCAATGAAATAGTTTCTTTGATACTCCAGAATGGCTTCCATCACCAACATCAGCGTATTCTGGCGTTGCCTGATGGCATCAATAAACCATTTGGCAGAATCCAGTTTCTGCTTCACAAACATCACCGCATCCTTTTTATCTTTGGATTGATTCTTTTTATTCGCACTGTAATCCTCCAGCATATCCGCATATGTATTGCTGATGCGCAACTCCGGTACATTGCGGTTGTTTAAAGTCAACTGAAACTTATCGTCATCTTCCAACTCTAAAATGAAATCCGGAATGATGTGCTGAACGGTTTTAGTCATCGGATTGCTATACGAACTTCCGGGCTTTGGATTGAGTTTTAAAATCTCCGTTAACGCATCTTTCAGTTCCTCCTCTCCAATGCGCAAACGTTTGGTAATCTTATCGTAATGTTTCCTGGTAAATTCATCAAAATGATACCGCAAAACTTGAAAGGCATTTTCTACATCCGGTAAAGAGCGATTCTTACGCTTAACCTGTAACAAAAGACACTCTTGCAGATCACGAGCCCCAACACCTGGTGGATCAAAATCCTGGACAATCTCTAAAATATCCAACGCTTCCCGTTCGTCAATCTCAATGTTTTGAGAGAACGCTAAATCATCAATAATCTCATCCACTTCACGTCGTAAATAACCGTCTTCATCGATATTACCAATGATATACTCAGCAATCATGCGTTGATGATCGGTTAAAATACGCAATCCCAATTGCGATATTAAATGTTCATGAAAAGTTGCACCCGTTGAGAATGGTATATCTTCGTGCTTATCGTCTTTGGAAAAATTACGTGATTGCAGTTTATAAGCTGGTATATCCTCATCACGGATGTAATCATCAATGGATAATTCATCCCGCTCGGATTCTTTTTCACGCACTTCCGGTTCCTCTTTATCAGGGTCTTGTTGCTCACGCTCCAACTCCAACACCGGATTCTCCTCCAACTCCTTTTTGATACGCTGCTCTAACTGAGCTGTCGGAACTTCCAACAGCTTGATCACCTGTATTT
Organism: Marinilabiliaceae bacterium; assembly: GCA_016342595.1. Classification (GTDB taxonomy): domain Bacteria; phylum Bacteroidota; class Bacteroidia; order Bacteroidales; family Marinilabiliaceae; genus JAEINY01. The sequence goes on along the minus strand of JAEINY010000169.1, from coordinate 10,957 downwards.
GCAGAGGTGATAGTTTTTGAAGCAGCTTTTGCTGTAAACTTTGCTTTAACATCCCCTAATTGCTTAATGCCTATTCTCAAATATCTTTGCTTTCCTTCCGCTCAGTCCATCACTGATATTTGAAAACATGCCTTTCAACAAAAATAAGATTAATTCATCAAAAGCGGTATTACAGCTCCACTTTTTACCTATATGGACAAAAGAAAAGCCGGAATCAAAACGAAACCGGCTTTTCCAATGGTATAATGAGGTATTTTTTAAAATTCAGCTGTTTTAGGAGCACGTGGGAATGGGATGACGTCACGGATATTACCCATACCAGTCACAAAAAGCATCATACGCTCAAATCCTAACCCAAATCCACTATGAGGAACAGATCCAAAACGACGGGTATCCAGGTACCACCACATATCTTCTTCCGGAATTTCCATCTCTTTCATCCGTGCCACTAATTTCTCATAGCTCTCTTCGCGCTGTGATCCACCAATGATTTCACCGATCTGCGGGAACAAAACATCCATGGCGCGAACGGTGTTGCCATCCTCATTGAGCTTCATATAGAAAGCCTTGATGTCTTTCGGATAATCTGTTAAAATAACAGGTTTCTTAAAGTGTTTCTCTACCAGGAAGCGCTCGTGCTCTGATTGTAAATCGCTCCCAAAACCATCAATTGGGTATTTAAATTTACCTTTTTTGTTAGGCTTAGAGTTCTTCAAGATATCGATCGCTTCAGTATAAGTCAAACGAATAAAATCATTTTCCTTCACGAAACGCAATTTCTCAATCAACTCCATGGAGTGTTCATCCGCTTTTTTATTCTTTTCTTCCTCCTGCAAACGCTTACTCAGGAATTCCAGGTCATCCATGCAATTGGTCAATGCATAGTTGATCAAATATTTCAGGAATTCTTCCGCCAAATCCATGTTATCATCCAGATCATAAAACGCCATCTCCGGCTCAATCATCCAGAATTCAGCCAAATGACGTGATGTGTTGGAATTTTCAGCACGAAAAGTTGGGCCGAAGGTATAAATCTCTCCCATGGCCAGGGCTGCCAACTCACCTTCCAACTGACCAGATACCGTTAAGTTGGTTGCCTTTCCAAAAAAGTCTTCCGAATAATCGATCGCACCTTCTTCGTTACGTGGTGGATTACCTACGTCTAAAGTAGTTACTTTAAACATTTCACCGGCACCTTCCGCATCTGACGAGGTAATTATAGGTGTATGAATATTAACAAAACCTTTTTTGGTATAAAACTCATGCACAGCAAAAATCATGGCGTGGCGAACACGCGCAATGGCACCAAAGGTATTGGTTCTATAACGCAAGTGTGCAATCTCACGCAAAAATTCCAAACTGTGTTTCTTGGGTTGAAGCGGGTATTTATCCGGATCACAATCACCCAATATTTCAATTTCTTTAGCCAGAATCTCAACTTTTTGTCCACTACCTTGCGATTCATTGATCTCTCCGACAATTGAAATCGCGGCTCCAGTTGTAATGCGCTTCAATAATGCTTCGTCAAAACCTGGTACATCAACAACAATTTGCAAATTATGGATACATGATCCGTCGTTTAACGCCACAAAATTGACGTGCTTATTTCCACGTTTTGTTCTAACCCAGCCTTTTACATTGACTTGTTTGCCGTATTCATCCGACGACAGCAGATCTGAAATTTTTATCCGACGTATCTGTTCCATATTATTAATCTTTATATACAGGATTGCAAAATTAATGATTTGTTTTTATTGTGAGCTGATTCACTTAATAAATGAAGACGATTTAATGAATAATTAGTGTCAACTACAACAAAAAAGGTGATCAACCTGACCACCTTTCTTTTATCGTATAGATTATTCTAATTACTTTTTAATGAAGCGGTCCATTTTGGTATCATAATTAATGTAGTATTTCCCCTTTTCAAGACCGGCTACTTTCACATTATCACCATATCCTTTAAACACGATACCACCGTACTCGTCGTATATTTCATACATGGTAGGAGCAGAGAAGTTAATCACATCATCAACACGGGCAGGTGAGAAAGTGACTTCCGGCTTCTCCGACAAGCTTTTTATCTCTTCTGAATAACGTGGTTTATTGCGATAATCAACTTGCTTAATACGGAATTTATTCTCTCCGCTATGCAAACGCACAGGAGCAGTATAATTATTAGGACCTGCAGTACCCATCCCTTGTATTTCACCAACTTTCACCCATTTATTCCAACGGAATTGTTCGACAATAAATGGTAGTTGACCTGATTCTTTTTGAGCTGACCATTGGATTTTATCATTCTCAACGGTGAGTTTATCGATGCTAAAAGTTGCGCGAGGGTTCAAAACTTCAGGATTCAACACCTTTGGTGCACAATCGTCTTTGTATCGAATCGTTACAGTCAATGGTGTACCGATGGTAAAATCATATACCCCCAAATCAATTTCAAAAGCACTGGAGTTGATTTCATCCGTTGTGGTAAGGCCATTAACGGTTACTTCGTAAATACAAAAACCGACACCTGTTGCAGCAAATGGATTTTTCACATACAAATTATCGCCCTGAAAGGTACCCCTTAGCACCATTTCACCTGCACTTACTGTGAATAAGCAAATGACAGCCGCAACGAATGAAAATAATATTCTTTTCATGAAGGTTAGATTCTATATTATATTTTGCGTGATGCAATTTAAAAAAACATAATCATCATTGCAAAAAATTCATTCCCACTTATTAAGAAAAATCCATAATTCACACATATTCTTTGACCAAAAAGAAATTCCTTATTGCGGATCTACCCAATCTCCATGTTCCTTTATAAGATCAATGAGTGCTTCAACGGCCTCAGAACCGGACAGATTTCGCTTTATTAACTCCCTTTTTTTAAACAAACTGACTTTATCCGGGCCTGATCCAATATAACCATAATCGGCATCGGCCATCTCACCAACCCCATTCACAATACAGCCCATCACACCAATCTTCAACCCTTTGAGGTGAGAAGTGCGCATTTTTATCTGTTTTGACGTCTCTTGCAGATTAAAAAGAGTTCTTCCACATCCGGGGCACGAAATAAATTCCGTCTTGGTAAAACGCACCCGCGCTGCCTGAAGAATACCAAATGCCGTTTCTGTTACCTTTTCGCTTGTCAAGTCGCCCTCATTTATCAAGCACAATCCATCTGCCAAGCCATCTAACAGCAATAAACCAGCATCCGCAGCTGATTTAACCTGAAAATCTTCCGCATCATTCTCACTGTAATTATAAACAAGTACGACCGGATGTGTCAAATGATGCTGATTCAATTTAAAGATACAGGCACGCTGTTCCACCGGTGCATTTTTATGGTGAGAGCTTAATAGAATAACAACATTAGCCTGATTGGCCAGTTTTTTTATGACAACCTCCGTCAGCTCCGGGTAAGACAATTGAAGAAAGAAAGGTTGAACCAATGTATCCAATTCCACAAATTGATTCACATCTAATACCGGAAATAAATTTTCAGCTTCCGAATGGCTTTTCCATTCTTGATATCCAATTAAATATTTCTGCTCAGAATTTACATCAGCACCCTGCCATTCCGACAACCAATAAAAATCAGGTACTTGCTCTTCCCTAGCACGACCAATACGCCCTATTACAACCGGCACGTTATCACCGCCCATATTGAGTACATCATGCGTCTTTCGGCGATTGTATTCATAGGGCGTAAAATCCGTGACGGGAACCGCAGGAATTTCTGCATGATTATTTCTATGACAAATATAATCCACTACCTTTTTAGCTACCGGCACTTCTTTCTCAGGCTCTTCAGTTAGAGAAACACGAATTGTATCACCTAATCCATCTGCTAAAAGAGCACCTGAACCAACAGCTGATTTAATTCGCCCCTCATCTTCACTTCCTGCTTCCGTTACACCCAGGTGTAGCGGATAATTCATACCCTCATCCTTCATGGCGGCCACTAACAAACGTACGGTATGCACCATAATGCGCGTATTACTGGACTTTATACTCAATACAATCGCGTTAAAATCATGCGCGCGACAAATTCGAAGGTACTCCATGCAGGCCTCCACCATACCTTGCGGTGTGTCCCCATATCGACTCATGATGCGATCAGACAAAGACCCATGGTTGGTCCCAACCCGGATGGCCGTCCCATTTCGCTTACAAACATCTAGAAACGGAATCAGTTTTTGTTTGACAATTTCGAGCTCTTCCCGGTAATTATCTTCAGAATAATCAATGAGATCAAACTTTTTAGCTCCTCCTACGAAATTACCCGGATTAATCCTGACTTTTTCGACCAATTGGGCGGCAATTTCAGCTGCATTGGGATTAAAGTGAATATCAGCCACCAACGGTGAGACGTAACCTTTTGCGGTCAGTATTTGCTTGATGGGTTCCAGCTGGCGGGCTTCTCTTCGGCCTTGCGTGGTTATACGTACGATATCAGCCCCTGCATCCAGCAGTCGAATCACCTGATCTGCAGTTGCCTGAACATCGAGCGTATTGGTGGTTGTCATCGACTGAATTTGAATGGGATGATCCCCACCAATAATTTTATTACCAACCTTTACTTCACATGTTTGATTACGACGATAATTAAACAGATCGTCACAGTAACTATTTTGACTCACCACTATTCAATTAGATTTGATTACTCTTTGACTTAAATTAAGCTGATCCTTCCCATAAGAATCCCGACAAATGTAAGCAATTACCCCTCTTTTTTATGAAGAATCAACTCATTAAAACGAAATCGAATCACTAATTTTTATGAAAGTCTAACGGTAGCGGATGTGTAAAATAAAAAGTTGTCCCTAATCCTACTTCTGATTCAACCCAAATAGTACCTCCAAGAATCTCGACAAAGGATTTTGAAATGGAAAGACCTAACCCGGCGCCACCATATTTTTTAGCCACATCGGGATCCCCCTGATCAAAACGTTCAAAGATTTTACGATGCAACGATCTTTTAATACCAATCCCGGTATCTTTAACATGCATCAGTACGTGATCATGATGTACCACATAACCAATCTCTACATAACCTTTATGCGTGAATTTTAAAGAATTACCGACCAGGTTTATGAGAATCTGTTTAAACTTAGATTTTTTCGTCTTAATCTGAACATCCGGTTGATCGGTGGGTGTTTTAGATATCAGGCTAACATTAATAATTTTTGCTTTGGGCTGAAAGAAAGTAATGATTTCACTTATCGTAGTATTTACATCTATCGTCTCGGTTTCGGTGACGGTTCTCCCGGATTCTATTTCTGCCAGACTGATTATATCATTAACGATGGACAAAAGTTGTTCGCCACTTTTAATTATGATGGAAGAATATGCACTCTGCAATTCATCGGGTAATGAGGGATCGGTCATCATATCGGCAAATCCGATAATCCCATTTAATGGTGTTCGGATTTCATGTGACATGTTCTGCAAAAATGCAGTTTTCATCCGCTCACTCTCTTCTGCTGCATTTTTGGCGATGGTCAAGTTATCATTAATCTCTTCAATTTCTTTATTACGTTGCAGGAGTTCGTAATTCAACTGCATATACTCCGCATTCTTTTGGCGCAAAACCTCTTCCTTATCGCGTAATTTCTTTTCATTATCAATGCGGTGTGTCAAATCACTAAAACCTGCCATCACTTTATTGCCAAATACTTTAATGGAAAGTTCCATTTGTAGTAATCGTCCATCTTTAGTATTCATACTATAGATGCGAGGCGCGGCCTCCTCATCACTTCGTTTCGAATAACTCACATCTGAAGTCCACATATCCGCTGATTTCCGACGATAACCATCCTCCGGAAATACCTTACGGGACCAAACATCAATGCTTGGAATTTCAGAAAGTGTATAACCAAACGTATCAATAAACTTTTGATTGATTTGAATGATTTTGCCATCATTATCCGAGATACGAATGGGAATGGGCAAAAAATCCAGCGTTTGTGTTAAATCTTCCTTTGCATTCTCCAACTCCCGGGTTTTATCGTGTAACTTCAGAAGGTTATGCTCCATGTGATATCTGGATTGTCCAATCATAAAAAGCAATGGCGCCGTTAAGAAGGCTAAAGTCAAAATACTAGTTGCCCAAAAATAGATTGATTCATTAAAATTTATGATCCCTGGATCAGCCTGCACCCATCTGGATACATGAGCCATTGCGATTACAACCAGAACTATTGATATAAAAGCTAACAGGATTAAGCCCGTTCGCTTACCATAAAAAAGGGTAAGAATAATGGAAGGAATGATGACAATGACTTCCCAACCACCGGCTAATCCTAATTTTAAAGCACCTACAAGACCCAATACAGTACCTAAAGTAACAATGACCGAAACTTTCACATGAAATGAAAACAAACGCCTTCCCAGAAAAAGTGCCCATAAGATTGCCACAATAAAAACTTGTACTAAAAACAAATTGGACCACCCCATATGAACCATCCGAAATAAGGATGCGCCCAGTGTAGGAATGCTGAGAATCGCAAATGCCAGAAGCGCCTTATTTAGTATACGTTCCTTTACTGCCTGAACCTGTGGATTGTCAATAAAACTCATCTACTCTTTAAACATAAAACAATATTTAGCTACCCTTAAAATTAATGAAATCAATGATTAATAACAACTGCTTTCTTGAACTGACCGATGATTTAAAGGACCCAATCATTATTTATTAATTAGCTAACAGGTCTCAAAGGCCCTTGTGATAAGGAAACACATAAGATAAGAACCAATATAAGGTGTGATTTTGAAAAATTAATACCTTTATGGCACAAAAGGATTTTACTATGTCCATATCTGTAGATGCTGTTACCAAAATATACGGCCGTCAAAAGGCGCTTGATACCGTTTCATTCGAGATTAAAACCGGTGAAATTGTAGGATACCTGGGGCCTAACGGTGCCGGAAAATCAACCATGATGAAAATTATTACTGGTTTTCTGCCACAAACTACTGGCACAGTAAAGGTCTGTGATATTGACACTCGGGAATACTCTGATACCTTTCGTCGTAAAATAGGCTATTTACCGGAACACAATCCGTTGTACCCCGAAATGTATATTAAAGAGTACCTGAACTTAGTGGCAGGTATATATAAATTACCCAACAAGAAATCCCGTGTACAAGAAATGATCGAACTGACCGGTTTGGGATATGAGCAACACAAACAGATCGGCGCTTTGTCAAAAGGCTATCGCCAACGCGTTGGACTGGCTCAAGCCTTGATTCATAATCCGGAAGTATTGATTTTAGATGAACCCACCACCGGTTTGGATCCCAATCAAATTGTAGAAGTTCGCAATCTCATAAAATCCATTGGTCGTGAAAAAACAGTGATGCTGAGCACCCATATCATGCAAGAGGTGGAAGCTATCTGTGAACGCGTCATAATCATTAATAAAGGGCGTATTGTTGCCGATCAAAAAGCCAATGAGCTGACGGGTATCAAAAACAATGAATCCATTGTGGAAGTAGAATTTGAAAAACAACCTGACCTAAAAAAACTGAATCAGATCCCGGGGGTTGTATCTGTTGAAATCCAAGCAAATGGCATTATTCAACTTAGTTCAGAATCAGATACTGACATACGTAAAGAAGTGTTCCAATTTGCCGTTTCTGAAGGTTTGGTATTACTCTCGATGAATCGCAAAGAGCAAGGATTGGAAGAGATCTTCCATTCTCTCACCCAATCCTAAAAAACTTATCTAAGGTGCCAGACGCGAAATAACCCAGTCACTTCCTTGCTTAGTATATTGAAAACGATCATGCAATCGACTGGCCCGTCCCTGCCAAAACTCAAACATATGAGGCACTACCCGATAACCACCCCAATTCTTTGGACGAGGTATTTGTTGATGGGCATATTTTTCCATGACCTGATCATATTGCCTTTGCAAATCAGCATGCGCATCAATTTTAACACTTTGTTGCGAAACCCAGGCTCCAATCTGACTTTCACGTGGGCGTGACTGAAAATAGTCATCCGACTCATCAGGAGTCACTTTTTCAATGCGTCCTTCAATACGCACTTGCCGTTCCAGCTCAGCCCAGAAAAAAGTAAGGGCTACATGAGGTTGCTTTTCCATATGCCGCCCTTTAGCACCATGGTAATTAGTAAAAAAGGTAAACCCCAAATCGGAGGTATCTTTTAACAACACAATTCTACTGGTTGGAAATCCATTGGCATTCACCGTTGCCAGATTCATGGCAGTCGGTTCCTGACATTTAGCATCCAGTGCTTCCTGCATCCACTTTTTAAACTGCTCAATGGGCTTGACATGCAAATCCTCACGTCGCAAAACCGACTTGGTATATTCAGTTCGTATTCCTGATAATTCACGCATAACAATACATCTAATTCATTTAGCTATTCAACATTTCCACTGCTTCGTTGTTCATTTGTTGTACCCAGAGAGCTGAAGCAAAAAACAATAATCTTTAATAGAATATTCCATGAAAATATATACAAAAACAGGCGACCGGGGCCAAACCGGACTATTGGGTGGCGTTAGGGTTGATAAAGACGATGCACGGGTTGATACCTATGGCACCTTTGATGAAGTGAACTCTTTTTTAGGCCTTTTAAGGAGCAAACTAGAATCTAATCATCCCTGGCAAAATAATCTGCATCGCATTCAGGTGGAATTGATGAACACCATGTCACATCTGGCTACTCCCACGGATAAAAAAGAGCAGAATACATTGCCTTTACCCGAAGGCATGGATCGTTTCTGCGAACAATGGATGGATGACCTGGAAAGCGGGTTAAGCAGCCAATCCGATTACTTTCTTTTACCTGGTGGCAATGAGATAGCAGCATTATGTCATGTGGTGAGAAGCCAAATCAGGAGAGGCGAACGGAAGATCATCACCCTTCATAAGCAGGAAAAGGTCGATCGTTCCATCCTACTTTTTATTAATCGCCTGTCCGATCTGTTTTTTAGCCTTTCACGAGCAGCATTGGAGGAAGCCAACTTGCCGGAAGAGCGGTGGAGAGCTTTTTTGTATCAACGGGAAAAGCGTTAATGCACATGCCACTATCAAACTAACTAAGATGATAAAAAGAGACAAATTCAAATGATTGTCTCTTTTGTATTTCATAGGGTTACTGTTATCTCGTTGAACATTTATTGCTAATTTATAACGCTTCGTGGTTCTTAAAAATCGCCACTCCATCAAGGCCTTCTGAATTGGACCAGCCACGAAACATACCGGTTGAGTTCATTTCCAGCACTACATTCCCATACTTATCAACTGAAATAACACCGCCATTTCCATGCTCGCTGGATAGTTTCCCATTTATCACCTCCCGTGCTGCATCAGCTAAAGACAAACCTTTATACTCCATTAAAGCCGATATATCATGGGCCACCGTATAACGGATGTAATACTCGCCATGCCCTGTTGCTGACACGGCACAAGTATTATTATTGGCATAGGTACCGGCGCCGATAATAGGCACATCCCCCACACGGCCATAACGTTTATTGTTCATGCCGCCTGTGGAAGTGGCAGCTGCCAGATTACCTTCTTTGTCCAGTGCCACGCAACCAACCGTTCCGTTCTTATCGGCTTTTTGAAGTGCGCGTTGCAGCGACATCCACCGTTTTTCAGTGTAGAAGTAACTACTATCCACCATCTCTATTCCCTTTTCAGCCGCGTATTGAGAGGCCCCTTTCCCAACCATCAACACATGAGGTGATTTTTCCATAACCAATCGGGCGGCACTGATGGGATTCTTAATATCGCCCACCCCAGCTACAGCTCCCGCATTCAAATCACGGCCGTCCATAATAGCAGCATCTAACTCATTACGGCCGTCATGGGTGAAAACAGATCCTTTACCCGCATTAAAAAGTGGATTGTTTTCCAGCTGGCGAACGACCATCTCAACGACATCGATACTGCTTTTCCCTTCTGCCAGGGCCAGTTTACCAATATGAAGCGCTTCCTTCAGTGCTTCTTCGTAACGTTTAATATCTTCATTGGTGAAGTTCTTACGATCCATATTCCCTGCTCCGCCATGCAAGGCCAGGGCCCACTTTCCTTTAACAGGAGTTTTGGGTTTACACCGACAACCACATATTATAGCAGTCAGCATCATAAATAAACAAACTTTCTTCATAGGTTTATGATTTAATAGCTCATACTTAAGATAAAGATATATAATTACACATATATCCAAGTACTTTCACCTGTTAAACACAATTTTACCTTCCTTAACCTACCATAAAAGCAGGATCAGGCGGTTGATTTTTCACTTTGGTCGGATATTCCCATGCTTTCTGCTGAATATTTCTACTCTGGGGCCTTATTCCACCGCTTTCGCCTGACGTTCCGTCACTTCCATAGTATATTCCAGCACTCCGATCCTTCATTCTCCCACCTTGGTCAGACGTTCTGTCACTCTTATAACATGTTCCCCCACTCCGGTCATTCATTCCACTGCTTTGATCATCCGATCCGTCACTTTTTTCATGTATACTCCTGCTCTGATGCTCCATTCTCACACTTGAAGATGATATTCGAGTAGTCAAGTGAGATATTCCTCCAGAATAGGGGATGTGCATGTTCTTTGATGACGCCCAATAACAGGGAATAAAAAAAGCTGTCTCTTATGAGACAGCTTTTCAAATATACTTTTATCTTTTTTCTAGATATTTGGATTAACATAGTGGTAATGTGAACCAAAGCGATCGAAAGCAGCTTTATCCAACATCTCCTGGTGATCAGGGTGAGCTACTGAAATAATCAGCTTCGCACGATCCTGAAGGGTACGTCCATACAAGTTAACGGCACCATATTCAGTAACAAACCAGTGCATATTAGAGCGAGTAGTAACAACACCTGAACCCTCAATTAAAGTAGGTGCAATCTTTGATAAACCTTTTCCTGTTACCGAAGGCATGGCAATAATAGGTACCCCACC
>JAEINY010000168.1 GCA_016342595.1 Marinilabiliaceae bacterium | reverse complement strand
GATTCAGATGGCGACGCATTCTCCATACAGTCATATGGGAATTATTTACGCGCAAGGTGGCGATTTATTTGTTTACGAGGCTGTTCAGCCGGTTAAACTGACACCTTTCAGCGATTGGGTGGCTCGGGGAGAGAATGATCATTATGTGGTGAAAAGGATTAAGGATTCGGAGCATTTGTTGACAGATGCAGCTTTAAGCAAGATGCGACAAGCAGGCGAAAAATATAAGGGTAAGGATTACGATTTGTATTTTGAGTGGTCCGATGCTCGTATTTACTGCTCTGAATTAGTTTGGAAAATTTATAAGGAGGCACTTGAAATAGAAATCGGACAGCTCCAAAAACTCAGTGATTTTGACTTAACGCAAAGTGTGGTCAAGGCAAAAATGAAAGAACGCTATGGAGCAGCTATACCAACTGAGGAATTGGTGATTTCACCTGCTGCCATGTTTGATTCGGATAAATTGATAACAGTTTATAGCCATGAATAATATAATCGATACCGAAAAATACCTTAATGCCCTTGACTTATCAGATTTCAAATGGATCAACCCTAAGGACATTGTTGTTTCTCAATGGGTGCGTGTGAAATGTGAATTTGGGTGCAGTGATTATGGTTTAGGTACCTGTCCACCTAATACCCCATCAGTTAAAGAGTGTAGCGATTTCTTTAAGGAGTATAGTCGTGCATTGGTGATTCGCTTGAATAAAGTGGCGGATAGGAACAATTATCCTTCCAACTGGTCACGTGATATGACGAATAAGTTGCTGAAACTGGAGCGTCATGTATTTTTACAAGGGCATCCCAAAGCATTTTTGCTGAATCAAACCTGTTGCTGTCTTTGCAAAGATTGCTCGGGTGATCGACTCAGCTGTAAGGATAAAAAGAACTCACGTCCCAGCCCGGAAGCGTTTGCGGTAGATGTGTACCAAACGGTTAAGAATTGTGGATTGGAAATAACTGTGGTGAAAGAGAATCCGGGTGAGATGAATCGGATTGCTATTCTATTAATTGAGTAATTATCCAAGATAAATAACAGATAAAGAATGCTAAGTTGTATGAAGAAGACCTTGTTGTTAATCGTTTACGGCATCATCCTTAATAATATATGCCTTGCTCAAAACAAATACTTTTTTGGTATTAATGGCGGTACGACTTATTCAAATCTACGAGGTAATGAAATGTTGGATGACAATAAATGCGAGTTTGGGTATTTAATTGGTGTGTCAATTGATTATTATTTGAAGGAAGATCTGTCATTGAAAGCCAATCTTAACTTTGAGCGCAAGAGCTCTAGCCGTGAAGAAAATTTTATGAGTGAATCGGGAGATGATATGCATCCACTTAAATTTAGGTTCAATGTAGATTATTTGTTACTGCCGGTTTTGATTAAATACGATTTTGGAACTAATAACAATTTCTATATAAATGGAGGACCTTTTATAGGTTATCAATTAAGTTCCAAAGCAAAGTCAGATGATATGCCAACCCAGGATCTCTCCGGGAAAAAGTTGGATTTGGGCTTGACATTAGGTATGGGAACTGTTTTTTCAATCAATGAAACGAACGATATAAGTGTTGAGCTACGGGATAACTTAGGCCTGATTAATACGGCTGACCGACCAGTTATGAATGATGGCAGTATTAAAACGAATTCGTGGAGTTTCGTTGTTAACTGGCGTTTTGAAATTTAATAAACAAGAGAATAAGATATACAAAATGGGCGTTTCGTTTGTTCATTTACGTGGTTGTGATAAATATGGCCATTAGAGGTGTGAATAATGAAAATCAATTTAATTCCGATTTCATCCAGTATTAGTGGGCGCAATCGTATTGATTCTAAAGACTTTTGATCATCTCAAATTGCTGGCCGGAACGTTCCATACCAATACTTTTTAAAAAGCTCATCATGATTAAAATTGAACTCTCCACATTGATCACTTTTATGGAGTTGCCGGGAAGGACTTCCGCTATTCGTTTCAAAAGTTGAGTGGCGACACCTTGTCGTCTGAATTTTTTATGAACAGCCAATTGAGTGAGGTCTCCGGAATCCAGTTCTGTGATGGTATACCCGATTAGTAAATTCTCCATATAGGCGCCATAAGCCGCGAAACTTTGAGGTGTTCGCTGAATGGCGTCAAAAGTGTTTTGCCAGGAAGGCTTAGCATCCCAAAAATGATCAACTATAGATTCAGTAGGGAGATCCATTTGAGTGATTCGTGCATTGCATTTAATCGTGGAATTGAAGTTTAAATCGTTTAATTCACTAACGAAATAGTCAAATTCTCTGGTCACATCAAAGCCCAGGCTTTTATAGAGATTAACGGCCTTGTCATTGGTTTGCATCACTTCCAATAAGTAATGAGTTATTCCAGCTTTTTGTAGTACGGATGTTGTTTCTAAGAATATCTTTCTGGCCATTCCTTGGCCTCTGTATGCCTTAATGGTGGCAGTACCTGTGTCATAAGCTGTGGGTTTCCCCCTCCATTGACCAATCCCATTGAGGGTGAAACTGACCAATTCATCATCTACGAATGCACCAATGGATAAGCTTGGGTTAAAGCCTCGCCGGGTAAGCATCTGGTTCAACTGATCGCTGGACATGGGAGGCAGTCCATAATCAATAAAACCATTTGTAAAAGCGTTATGAATGTCAGAAAATTGAATGCCGTCTAGTGTTTTGAGTTCCATCTTATTTATTTTAAGGCGTTCATACAAATGTTAAGTAATAATTGTACCTCTTTTTCTTTATCCATTGTAACTTTTACTTGTTCTTCAGAGGATTGGTAATGTCCTTTACTGTGGTAATCGATAAATTTCATAGGAATGGTAAATATGGTGGTGAGGATATCAATGGCTCTGATTCTCGGAGAAAACTCCTTGGTACTTCTACCTAGCAGTAGTACTTCATGAATTATTTTATCTATTGCCCGGGCACGTGATTCGGGATATTGAAATTCAAAGTCGTATACCAGTGAGTTAGCAAAACTAATTGCTGTAGGGTCTTTCTCATAAAGGTCAAATAGAAAAGAGATAACGCCTTCCGTAATATCTCTGACAGTATTTGATGTATCTAATAAGTGGAAAACAAAGTCATGAAAATCTTTGAGTTGAGTCTCAAAGATTGTAGTCACCAAATCCAATTTGTTTTTGTAATGCCGGTATAAATAGCCATCTGAAACCTGAGCTCGTTTGGCTATTTCTGAAATGGAAGCACCGTGAAATCCCCTTTCAACAATGAGCTTCTTTGTCTCAATCTGTACCCTTTTAATTTTTTCTGCATCAATGATTCTCATAGCTTCGATCACAAATAAATGAATACTCATTCATTATCCAAATAAACACATTTTCAATGAGAAAAACGAAAATTATCTAAATAATTAGTTTGCAATTTTTCTATTAAAAGTGAGATAATAACTGCATTAATTGTAGCATTAATATAAGCATGGTACTTTTAGGGAGTTATCTTATAAAGAGTAATCCAGAAGATAAGTAGTTATTATTATAAATTGAACTCCGTTGGAGTTCCTTCGTTTCATTTTATTGCACCGTAGGTTTTCACCTACGGTTATTGTTATTTGATCCCAATAGGATCATTTTTATCAATAAAAGTCATCTTATTAATGAAGCGGAAAAAGTAATTGAATATTACAACTGGGTATGGAGAAACATGATTTCTACGAAAGGAAAAATTGAAGTGAAGTTATTTGATCAGGTTCAAAAGGACTTGATCGTGCAATGTGAGCAAGCATAAGGCAACAGTAAAGTATTGAAAAATCATGGAAGAAATTCGATTACAAAATGATAAAGAAACGGTTTCGTTGGTACTTGGCAGTGGCGGAGCCAGAGGCTTGGCGCATATTGGTGTCATAAAGTGGCTGGAGGAAAACAACTACCAGATCAAATCCATTGCCGGTTGTTCCATCGGTTCACTCATTGGCGGGGTGTATGCAGCCGGTAAGTTGAATGAACTGGAACAATGGATGTGTTCAATTACCAAATTGGACATAGCCACATTATTGGATGTATCTTGGGGAAATGGGGGTATTTTTAAAGGGGATAAAATCATCAATACCCTGATTGACCTGCTGGAAGATATTCAAATCGAAGATCTAGGTATTCCATATACAGCTGTTGCTGCGGATATTGTCACTGAAAAGGAAGTATGGATCAATGCCGGTTCGCTTTTCAATGCTATCAGAGCCTCCACATCATTACCACTGTTTTTCACCCCGGTTAAGAGTAATGATGCCATACTAATTGATGGAGGTGTGTTAAATCCTGTGCCCATAGCACCTACTTTTAATGATGATACTGATTTGACCATTGCCGTAAATCTGGGGGGTGTTTTGGTCCAGAAGACAACCAGGCTGAACAAGCGCATGTCACAGCAGGAAGAGAAGCTATCCTTTCAACATAGTGTAAAGAAGTTTATCCAGACTTTTCAAAAATCAGAGAAGGATGGTAAATCACAAAATTTGGGTATGTACGATGTGGCTGATAAAGCTTTTGATGCCATGCAAAGTACCATTGCCCGTCAAAAAATTGCAGCCTATCCACCCGATGTCGTTATTGAGATTGCCCGTAATGCATGTGGTACGCTTGAGTTTAATAGAGCCTCGGAAATGATTGAATTAGGGTATCAAAAGGCGCAGGCTACATTTAAAGCTCAATTCGGATAAATGGCACATGATAATTTAACAAGGATGTTTCAAAAAAACGAAATGAATCATGTGTTTTTTGAAACACCCCTTTAGGAATTGTATCGAAATAACTTCTAATATTTACTGAAGAAATATCGGTTACATTCCTATTCTATTTTTTTATCCACGAATTACACGAATTAAGCGAATTAGTTTTTCTTCGAAAAACACCAAGCAGTTAAGCTGTTTTCTGATTAATTTGTGTCCATTTGCCATATTTGTGGTTTAAAAGTTATTTCCTGCGACAGGATATAATTGTACCCGCCACATTCAAAACGATTGAAAGCCCCATTAAAAAGCCCGATGTAAAGTCAATGACCGGACTACCGGCGGCAAAGTATTTTAATAGTAAACTAGTTGCAAATGTTAGCAAACCTAGTGGTAAAACTAACTTTTTAATGTTATGACTGGTTGTTTCTGAAATACAATCTGATTTTCTTAAATAATTAATTAACATAGCTATATCTTTTTATTGTTGGGTTAATGTTTCTAATTCGTCGATTAATGGTTGGAATTCTTTCTTGAATTTCTTGCGTCTGATGAAGAGGCCAAGTGCAAATACGATCAGCATGAAATTAGTAACAATACCATGAAGTAGCAATCGCATAGGCATCTCTAAAGCCTGCAATAAATCCACATAAAGCAAATTAATACCTATCATTAGAAAGAAAACAAAGACTCTGAATAATTTTACAAATTTCACATGGGCACCTTTCATTTGCATAATGGTGTCATCAATAAATTCATTTTGAGGTAAATCATGATTAAGATTGGAGCTCTTGAATTGAATGCGCCAGTTTTTAATCATCATGATCAGTGTGCTCATAACGATAACGCCCATTCCTATCCATACAAATGAAGCCCGGATATCACGAAGCGACCAAAGTAGGGTTAAGATTAACAGGGAAACGACCGCTGTTTTAAGTATATTCAAACGAAACACCTTTTTTTCAGTCTGCTTTATTTTCGCGATGATGGAATCGTTCATCTGAGTGGGGGTGATATTTAGATCTGTATCCAGTTTACGACCTTGCCAAATCGATTGTAATGTTTGTAATTCATCCATTGCCATTCTCCTGTAATAGATTAAACAAAGTGGTTTTAACGCGATTGATTTTCACCCCCACGTAACTCATCGTCATCCCCATAATATCAGCGATTTCCTCATACTTGACGCCTTCCAATACCAGGGAAATAATCAGACGGTCTTGTTTTTTTAGTTGATTGATGGCGGCATTTAATTGCTCTATCCGTTTCTCTTTCTCAAAGTAATCATCCAATTCATCTATAGGGGCGATCGGCGGTTCAATATCACTGTTCGAAAAAAACGTTTTGCGCTTTTTATCTTTCTTGTTGTACATTAATGCTGAGTTAACCACGATGCGATAGATCCAGGTGGATATTTTTGAAGCCCCTCTGAATTGATCCAGATGATTCCAAATATTAATGGTTATCTCCTGGAACAGGTCTTCAATGTCCTCCTTATTGTGCAGATAGGCATAACACAAGCGATAGATCATATCTTTATGGTCGGCTAAAAGCTCCTTCAGCTTTTGCTCTTTTTCCGGAACGCTCATCTGTTAGAATGAATTTCTTAATTTATTTTTTAAATCAAATGTAAAGATATGAAGGTAAAAGCGAGTAATACCGTTTACTAATCAAAATGCGCCTTTAGTGCGTTTCACTTCTAAACGCCCTTTGATTATGTATCGGCATTACACCAGCGAAAGCGATAGCTAACACATTTGATATTTAATTGGTCTAATACGCTGTGATTGTTTTGATTTTATAATTTGTGTTTTCATAATTAGAGTGTATTTGAAATAACTGTTTGTATCCTTAGATTACCATTCTGCTATTTTCTTACACTTTTGGGAGAACTTTTTTAATTAAAAAGCATGTTTAGGAAATCAAACGATTGTCCGTTTTGTTTGTATGTATCATTAATGCAGTGAGATCAGTATGTGCGCAGTACCCGAAAAGTACCATCAATACTACCTATCTGAAAGTGATTTTCCGCCGCAAGTAGCGCTTCACCTGCCCGCCTATGGTCTGGAATAATTGGAAGAACATCCTGCCTGAAACACCAAAGTCACCAAAGGTCATGTAATGAAAGTATAATTTACCTCTGTAAGATTTTAACAAATCTTTAAGTGTAAGTTGTTTGTTATTCAAGAGAAATAGTACTGTCTGGATTTCATTCATTTCATGGATGAATACAAAATTTGTATTTATTTTTTCTTTGGGCCATATCCTTTGTCGGGTCAGGTCGCAATAGGCTGCCAGTGGCAGATTGGCTCCCCCCAAAGTAGCCGCATGGGCATTGACATCCAACCGGCCGGCCGTTGCTTCAATTGCATAATATTTGCCATTGTTTTCATTGTACTTGAATTCAAAAGCACCAAATCCGGTAAAATTAAGCAGGTGATAAATGTGTTTGGTGAATTTGGTGACTACCGAATTTTCACACGGGCGCAGAGAGGCAGCTGTACCGGTCAGCGGATGCCATTGACGTATTTTTCTTCCGGTGAAACTCTGTTCACATACGCCAGATTGATTGAAATAGGCCATGCAGAAGAAGACCATCTCATCACCACCGGGTATGTATTCCTGCAAAATGAGTCGCTGTTCTACTTTATAAATGGCTGGAAAACCTGAGGAAAGCTCTTCAAAGGTATTGTAAATAAAAGCTTTTGGCAGTTCGGCGGCATACCAGTTCGCCCTTTTCAGATAAGGTTTAAGAATGACCGGAAAATTGAATGATTGGGCTTCTGTTAAATCCTCTGGTTGGTAGATGTTGAGTGTTTTAGGTATGAGGATATCATTGGATAATGCAAAATCTCTGAATTTCGTCTTGTCTAATAAGATGTCAAGGGTCACCACTGGTGGTAAGTTAACCAGAAAGTACTTCATAATCATGGTGTAATGCTCCATGACGAATTTAAGCCGGTTGTCACTGGATATGATCAGTACTGGTTTCTGATCCAGTGATTCAGCCAATTGGATCATTTTAGCCAGTAAGTCATCCAATGATTCCCAGCGTATAATTTTCCGTATTCTTTTGGTGTGGTGTTCAAGGCATTGTTCTTTATGAGAAAAAGCGTAGAGTGGAATTTTATACGGATGTAATGAGCGGATAATATCATATCCTGATTGGGTAATGTCTAAAATAACAGCCGGAACCATTGAATTCACTTTACTGGATCTCATAAACGGAAATTTACAGAATAAGAACTTTTTTTCAATAACTTTTTGGTCTTAAATATCTATGGCAATCGCAATAATGGGTAGTCTATGTTGTTGGTCAACTTTGTTTGCTTAAATTAAGGTATTTAATCAAAATATAAAAGAATTAGGCATTAAAAATAAACTGGTTGATTCACGATCCTGAAATGTTATTTTAGTTACAAGATGGTTAAAAGTGATTATTTATTCTTCTAAAAGAGGTAGAAATGGTTTAAATTAGGAGACGATGCTCATTTACTAAGATTGTAGCATTTAGTTTTTAACCAAACAATAACGAAATGACGAAAAAAGTAATTGCAGAGTTTATTGGCACCTTATGGTTGGTGCTGGGCGGATGTGGCAGTGCTGTGCTGGCAGCTGCCTATCCCGAATTGGGCATTGGATTTGCCGGGGTAGCCCTGGCCTTTGGCTTAACTGTTGTTACCATGGCCTACGCCATTGGTCATATTTCAGGTTGTCATTTGAATCCGGCTGTTTCAATTGGTCTTTGGATCGGTGGCCGGTTCGATAAAAAGGAGTTGCTACCATACATTGGAGCCCAGGTGGCCGGTGGTATTGCCGGAGCCGGTATCTTGTTTGTAATTGCCAGCGGGAAAGCCGGATTTGAAGTGGGCGGTTTCGCTGCTAACGGCTATGGCGAACACTCTCCCGGTGGATACAGTATGTTGGCAGCGTTAGTCACCGAGGTGGTGATGACGTTTATGTTTTTGATTATCATTCTGGGTGCTACCCATTCAAAAGCACCTCAAGGATTTGCCGGATTAGCCATTGGCTTAGGCTTAACATTAATTCACCTAATCAGTATTCCCGTCACCAATACATCTGTGAATCCGGCCAGAAGTACCAGTCAAGCGATTTTTGCAGGTGATTGGGCCATGGGGCAGTTATGGTTATTTTGGGTGGCACCCATTATTGGCGCTATTATAGCGGGGTTAGTATATAAAGCCATGTCGCCGGAGCAAGAGTAAATATCGCACAATCAAGTGTAAGATAAATGGATTATCCTGTGCCTTACACTTTTTTTCTTTTTCTATCAGATAGAGTATTCTCCAGGAGTACGATTATCCTCCTGCCAAAATTTAAGGAGCTGACGGATGAGCGATTGGCTGCTTGCCATTTGGCAGATACAATTTCTGCGTACAACTTACTATCTGCCAAATTCCAGAGGGGTAACTGACGCGCGATTGACTACCTGCCGTTTGGCAGGTGCTGTTTTTACAGCCAATTTTTATCCTGCCAAAATCTAAAGAAGTGATTGACGATCCATTGACTGCCTGCCATTTGGCAGATACTGTTTCGGTGGACAATTTTCAACCTGCTATTTCGCAGAGCGGATAGAATATTGTAGAATTAGGATAATGCGTGAGAACCAATTTCCCCGGAGGGGAAAAATAATAGTTACACAAAGCTGCACCAAGAAAACACAGAGGGACACCGAGCGGATATCCTATGTCTGGCTGTATTGATGGTATAATACCCCTCTGCGGACTGCCTTATGCTTTTTGCCTCAGCGTGCTCTGTGTAACTTTTCCATGCAAAACAACCTGGATCGCTAACCATTATCAGGTTTTTTATTTGGCCTTTGCTACACTTTCTGTATCTTTGCTACATAAATAATAGCAAAACAATATAAAAATGGCACTACCAACACCCGGAAAACCGGTAAGGGGATCAAAGTCCGGAGCCCCTATCATGGCCCTATTCGACTTATTAGGCCGCAATTGGGCCATGGGAATTGTGTGGCAATTAGACAAAGGCCCTGCAACATTTCGTGTACTTCAGGAACGCTGCGAAACAATTTCACCCACCACACTTAATAAGCGACTCAAAGAGTTAACACAGGCTCAAATCGTTGAGCGCTCCCTGGAAGGATATACCTTAACGCCTCGTGGTGAGGAATTGCTGAAGCGATTAAAACCTTTGGGACAATGGGCCATGGAATGGGCTGAACTATTTAATACAAATGAAGATGAATAAGGCACTATATTACAGCAATCACGACTTTAACAGAGCCGGAGAATTACGAGAATCAAGTTTTGATGAACCAGTATCATCCTGCCAGGAGGAGCAGTTGGTCATTCCTGTCTGGCATAATAAATTCTTCTTTAAAAAGGAGGGTGACGGATCTTTTGATAAGATTCCCGCTTGTGTGTGTCAGCAATCTACTCAAACTTGTTTTCTGGGCTTACAGGATGGCAAAGAAATAATTTGTGTCGACGTGTCTGGTATGGAGTTGTCTGCTGTTGTATCTAAATTGGGTGAGGTTGATGTGTGTGAACTGCTGGAAAAAGGAAGCGATCTGCCTAAAAAGCAGGCCTCTTTGCTGGCTTTCGCACGGGGCATCGTGCATTGGAATCGGAACCACTTATTTTGTTCGGTATGTGGATCGGAAACAACGAGTATTCAAAGGGGGCATTGCCGACAATGCCGGAACGAAGACTGCTCTCGCTTGAATTTTCCAAGAGTGGATCCGGCCGTTACCGTACTGATTGAACACCAGCCTAAAAACGGCGATCCCTTAATTCTGCTGAACCTCAGAAAGGTGAATGAAGGGTATCGCTGCTCCTTGTTCTCCGGTTTTATGGAGATCGGCGAGAATTTTGAAGATGCCGCGATCCGCGAGATGAAAGAAGAAGTGGATGTGGATGTCAAAAACCTTCAATACGTCAATTCACAGCCCTGGCCTTTTCCAGCTTCTTTAATGGTGGGCTTAACGGCTGTGGCCGAAACCAGGTACTTTAAAGTAGATAATCACGAAATCACAGAAGCCGGGTGGTTTTCGGCTTTGGAAATACAGGAGATGGTACACAATAAGCAATTGACACTCCCTCCCAATACGTCCATAACCGGGTTCCTGATTGATGCCTGGCTCAATAAAAAGCTGGTGTGTCAAGCGGTAGGGTAATAGATGACGTTTATCGCACGGTGCAGTGCAATGAGGGCGAAAGATATTGGGGCGAGATTCGTATTTGCATACCGTCCGGTCACCATTGTTAAAAAAAGTAAATAAAATTCATCAAATATTGCAGATCCTTTCACTTGAAATTAATTATCGGACATAATGTATGAATGAAATATTAATTCGTTCGGAATAATATTAGGGAAATAAGATCTGTCAGTATGCATGTCGAGATATATTTACTACTGATTATTTCTATTTCGTCGGGAAGTACTGTAAATGTAGAATTAAAGTCCAGTTGCCATGATCTAATGGTTTTATCGTTGCAATTTCTTATGAATATTCTCTATTTCACAAGGGATGATTTTTGTTGGCTCTGATATTGTAGCCCTTGACCATGAATAGGTTTAAATATCCTGGACGAGAAATGGTGACATGAAGATGAGTTGTTAATAAAAGGGTAATGAGCCGATAACCTTTATGAGTTAAGTACGTATTTGCACGTATTGTATATATAAAATTGGATCATGAGAGACAGATACCCCACGAGGCAGGCGATTCGCTCAATAGTTTTCTTTTTCCTGCTTTTTGTCGGATTAATCATTTCAGGAGAAAGTGTTGCGCAAACAAACTGGTATACATTAGCCAGCGGAGAATGGAACGACCCGGATATATGGACCTTAGACCCTGCTGGAGCAGTACCGGTTAATCCTTCTGGTGAATATCCTGATGATCCGACAGACAACATCGTTATCCTGAGCGGTAAAACGGTAACTATTCCGGATGGTGTAGCTCCTTACGAGGCTCCTCTGAATGATTTGGATAACCTGAATTGTGGAATTCTTAACGTGAAAGGTCAGTTAGATATCAGGACTTCGCAAGGTCACGCTTTCACTGAGATTAGAGGTTCAGGGCGTATTTTGCTGGAAGGGGATAATTTCCCTTCAGGTGATGCTACTGATTTTATTACAGAGGGTGAAGATGAAGGAACGGTGGTTTTTTATGGGAATGATTTTACTCTTTCTTCTGCCGATACCTTTTATAACCTTGAAGTGGATATGACAAGCGGGCAGGCCGTTACCATGTCTGCTGATTACACGGTGAACGGAAACCTGTTAATCAAAGCAGGAACTTTACAACTTGGGGATGCAACAAGCAATAAATACACCTTAACCATAGACGGTAATATTACCCTCAACAGCACCACAAGCCTTTCGGTCGGAACAGGAGTGGGTATTTCCGGAACCACATCAAGTGATTTTCACAATATCTTTTGCTCCGGTGATATCCTGAATAATGGCTCCATACGACTCACCAATCAGGCCACACCGGTTTACAACGTTTATGCAACTACCGGGGCGGCCATTCTAACTTTACAGGGCACTTCGGATAATAATTTCACGTGTAACGGTACTACAGATCTTTACAGACTGGTTATAAATAAAGGATCTGATCAAACTTATCAGGTTTATCTGTCTGCTTCAGCAGAAGGGAATTTCAGGTTATACGGACGGAATAATGCATCCGGTGCTTCAACAAAGGGGCTTTACCTGGTGAGCGGGACTTTAAAGCTGGGAGGTTCTGTATTTATTCCGACTTTAACGGAAGGGGGATCTGACTTTGTCATACCCGCTACATCCTATTTGTGGGTTTCCGGAGCCGGGGTTAAAGTTTATACGACGGCCCGATCGAATGCAGAGACCTTGGTAGGCGGTGTTCAGGGAACCGGAGTGGATGGGACAAATACCGGTTCACAGTCTTTTTCGGTGTATGGGAAACTGAGAATGACAGACGGTATCTTTGATACAAATTCACATGGTTTTGTGGTTTGGAACACCGGAAATGCGATTATTCTGATTGAAGGAGGAACAGTTAATACACCGGGTTTAAGAAGTGCAGGTGCGTCAACCGGTAAATATTCATACATTCAATCTGGTGGAACCGTCACCATGTACGGCGAAATTGACAGTGACGGTATCGAGAATACCTCGGCAACGTTTAGTATAAAAGGTGAAGATAATGTATTCATGATGACTGGGGGTACCCTGGAAATACAGGATGCCAATTATGTGACAGCAGCCGGAAAGGATCGGGCTTTTGAAGTAGAGTCGGCCGATGGGAATTATAGTGTCACCGGGGGTACCTTGCGTTTAAACCGGATTAGCGGGGCAGGAGCTGATTTCTATCTATCGAGTACTGCACCCATATACAACCTTGAAGTAGCTGGTGCGGTATCGGGAACCAATGTGGTATTTGAGCAGAGTCTGATGGCACAAAATGATGTGACGATCAATAATAATACAACCTTGAATGCTGCCGGTAACAATTTGTCCATTGGTGGTGATTTGACCAATAATGGTACATACTCAACAGGCACCAATACAACCTTATTTGTAGGCGCGAATTCCTCAACTGTAAACGGAGGTACCATTACATTTGATTTTCTGGAATTAGATAAAGATAACCCCTCACAAACCGTAACATTCGGAACAGGGACAATTTCTATTAATGACGATTTAACACTTTCGTCCGGTACTTTGGACGTGGGTACAGCAGATCGGGATATCACCGGAAACATTGAAATCGTATCCGGTAATATTACCGGAAGCCAGGCCTTGGTATTAAATGGAACGGCTCAACAAACCCTAAAAGGAAAAGTTGGTATGGAGCAGGAGTTTGGATCAATAAATCTGGATAACAGTGCTGTTGATTTACTTTTGTTGAGCGATGTCAATGTGACAGACTTTACTTTTACTTCAGGAAATGTGAACCTGGATTCTCATAACTTGACCGTTTCAGGAAGCCTCACCGGTTTTTCTTCCTCCAATTATTTCTACTCATCCGGTTTATCATCCGATCGGGGTTTAACACTTGGATTCTCGATGAATGGTGCTTACTCAGGGGAGACGATTGTGACCTTTCCGGTAGGGATCATTACAAAATATTCGCCTGCTGTTGTCACCTTACTTCCGCAAACAGATTATTTAAAAATAAGGTCAACGCATTATAGCACAAGGCCTGTAAATATTTGCAAGT
>JAEINY010000167.1 GCA_016342595.1 Marinilabiliaceae bacterium | reverse complement strand
TTTCCGTCGTCATCATTGGAAGTTATGTTGTAAGTGTATAGTATATCTTGCGTAGCTGCCGTAGGAGCCACTGAAGTGAAAGTTGGCGCATCATTGACGTTGGCTACAACAATTGTAAATATCTGGTCATTTTGAGTTGTTCCATCCGAAACACGCAGGGTCACCGGGTTATCACCTGTGTCAGCATTAAGTGGTGTTCCTGAAAGAGTAGCTGTACCATCGGTATTATCGTTTAATGTTAACCATTCTGGCAGCGTTGGAGCAGTGATTGTCACAGTGTTTCCGTCGTCATCATTGGAAGTTATGTTGTAAGTGTATAGTATATCTTGCGTAGCTGCCGTAGGAGCCACTGAAGTAAAAGTAGGCGCTGTTTGTGCTATCAATTGAGGGGTAGCAAAAAGAGATAGGGCAAAAACAAACACTAGCCTTACATATAGTGAGAACGTATACTTTTTCATGACAATATATTTTTCCTGACACAAGTTATGCTCATGTAAATTTATGGATCAAACGCCCTTACTCTGAATTTTTTTGATAAAAGGAAGGAAAAATGTTATTAAAAGGGGATTAACGTTCAAGGATTATTGACGGTATTGGATAAGCGGCCATTAAATAGTATAATTGTTGACTTATTTTGACTAACAATTAATACATATGAATACGCAAAACGATAAACGGATAGTAATGACCCTGGATGCCGGCGGTACAAATTTTGTATTTTCCGCTATTCAAGGCAATGTTGAGATTGTTGAACCCATTCGACTGCCGTCTAATGCGCATGACCTGGAGTTGTGTCTTTCTACTTTGATTGAGGGTTTCTCGCAAGTGAAGAGCAATCTCAGTGAGCAACCGGTAGCCATTAGTTTCGCTTTTCCCGGACCGGCTGATTATCCTAACGGTATCATTGGCGATTTGGGTAATTTACCTGCTTTTAGAGGAGGGGTTGCATTAGGGCCAATGTTGGAAGAAAAGTTTGGTTTGCCAGTGTTTATCAACAATGATGGCGACTTGTTTGCTTATGGTGAAGCCATCGCTGGTTTCTTACCTCATGTGAATGGGTTATTGGAAAAAAGCGGGAGTCCGAAACGATACAAAAATCTGATTGGAATTACATTGGGTACCGGATTTGGTGCGGGCTTAGTTCGTGACGGCGAATTGTTGATTGGTGATAACTCGGGAGCTGGTGAAGTGTGGGTGATGCGCAATAAGCTGCATCCCGAAATGAATGCTGAAGAGAGTATCAGTATACGAGCCATACAAAGAGTTTATGCCGAGAAAGCTGGTGTAGAAGTAAATTCAGAATTAGCTCCCAAAGATATTTTTGACATTGCAACCGGTGAAGCTAAAGGAAATAGCGAAGCAGCTAAAGAAGCGTTCCGACAGATGGGTGAAGTGTTAGGCGATGCATTGAGTCATCTGGTTACATTGGTTGATGGCCTGGTGGTAATTGGTGGTGGTGTGGCTGGTGCACATGCTTTAATTCTGCCGGCTACCATTGAAGAGATGCGCAGTACGTATGTGGATTTCAAAGGGGTGAAATTTAATCGTTTGGTTCAAAAGGCCTTTAACCTGGAGGTAACCGCTGATCGGGATGAGTTCCTGAAAGGGGATAGACATGAAGTAAAGGTGCCCGGAACCAACAAAACGGTTGCTTATGATCCAATGGCCAGAACTGCTGTTGGTATTTCGCAGTTGGGGGCTAGTAAAGCGATTTCTATTGGAGCCTATGCTTTTGCGTTACATGCACTGGATAAATAGGTGATTTCCTAGGGGCATTTTTCATTCTTCAAAGGCTGTTATGTTCCTGCAGGAAAGCCTGAAGCCAATGAAGAAAATAGAATATATAAGCAAGCAGTTATTTGATTCATGTAAAAGTGAATTAGATGACTGTTTGTTTGCTTTTGAGTACTTTCATATTCATCTGAAACTGGTTTGCTCTTGTTTGAAGAGGTAGACTTCCATTTGAAGCTTGTTAACTGCCAAAAATCTTGTTGAATTTAGTATTCGGAAAATTTGCTTTAATGGGGTGAAATTTCAGACTCGAAAGTATATCTTTTTTTACTAAAGATGTTTACTTAATAAATGTGATTGGTTTTTAGAGGCACGGTATTGTGAATACGCAAGCTTGATTTAGGCTAGCAACCTGGTTGATTGTGTCAGGTAATTTTACACCCAATAAAAAATGTTGTTATCTTTAGGCATTAATAGTTTATAGAACAAGAATAATGAGGCGTTTTCGGTTAAAAGGTATAACAAATACGATTCAAAAAAAGGTCATTTATGGTTTCAGTACCATACTTGTCATTTTGACGATTGTTTCTTTTTTGAGTGTTAGAGGAGTTCGGCGTTTAGATACCGTTATTGAAAGTACTGAGTCGGTTTATGTGCTTCTTGATCACATTTACAATCTGCGATTAAATGAAAAACGGGTAGTCATATCCGGGAATCCTGAATTAATAGCTGATGTTGATAGTTTGACTACGCATATAAGTGAAGTGCTTCAAAAAATAGGTAATTCTCAAATTAATCTAGAATCCAAACGCCTACTTGAACCCATGTTGGAGCATGTAACAGCTTTTAATAAAGATTTTAAGATGTTTGCTTCTTTATCCGTATTAAAACAAAGGATAGAGTATAAAGTAGATAGTATTTATTTTGAGCTGGAGCGAAAAGAAGCTTTACAGCTTCGTGAGTCTGTGCTATGGTTAGAAAATAATAAAAAAGTCTATAATTCGGTATTGAATGAATACAACATTACTCATGCACTTTTGCTGGCGATACGGGCTCATCAACAACGCATTGGTAGGCAGGAGGGGTTGGTTTATAGTCGTGACTCGATTGAGAAGCGGTTTGATCAGGTATTGGAGCGTACCTTTAGTATAGAATCTCAGGTTAATAATTTGGAAGTGCGTGAGTACATGTCTGATTTTCGATCGGATGTGCGCCATTTTGAGCAGGACGTTACCCGGCAAATGGATGTCAATGAAAATATCGGACAGTCATTATTGGCATTAAATCAACGTGCCCGCTTTATTCAGGAGAGTGCCGAAAAAGCTACAGCTATCCAGTCAGCTCAATTGAAAAAGTGGAGTGGTTATAGCTTACAATCATTGATTGGCCTGGTAGTGGTCGCGTTGGTAGGAGGAATAGTGGTGTTAGGGGTATTTATCTACAACATCAATGCCGATATCCGTAAGCGACGCGATGTGGAACATGCCATTGAAGATAACCGTCGTTTGTTGGATGACATCATAAATAATAGTAAATCACTTATCTATGTAAAGGATTTGGATGGGCATTACACCTTGGTGAATCAAAATTGGTGTGAGCAAGTCGGTATTTCCGAAAATCAGGTAATCGGGCAGAAGTCGGAGGAGATATTTACAGATCAATCAGTTACTCAATGGAGGGAAATGGACCGGCAGGTGGAAGAGTCAGGTTTGGCAGTGCAGTTTGAAGAAGAGATTGAACTGAGCTCTGGTAGGCGTTACTTTTTGTCCAATAAATTCCCAATACGTAATAAAATTGGTGGTATTACAGCTATCTGTGGTATATCAACGGATATTACTGAACAGAAAAATGCCTTACGTGACTTGGAAAAGAGTCGCGAGAATTACAGGAATATTGTCACTAACGTACCAGGAATCGTATTTACAGGTTTAATGGATGATAGCCGCACCATGATTTTTCTGAGTAGTGGATTTTCAAAAGTGACGGGTTTTGATGCAGGGAATTTCCTGGAAGGTGTACAGTCGTTTACGAATCTGATTTTTGAGAATGATCGGGAACGAGTGTTGAATACAGTCAAACAGGCGGTTAAGCGAAATCATGCCTATGAAGTAGAGTATCGCATTGAAGATGTTAAAGGCGAGATGCGTTGGTTGCACGAAAAAGGCATGGCCATGCAGCAGCCCGATAAAAAGGGGATTTACCTGCAGGGTGTAATGATTGATATGACGGCTCAGAAAGAGGCCATTTCTGAAGTGATGATGCGCGATCGTTTCCTGGAAGGTGTGGCGGAAGCTGTAAAGGAGTTGATTGTGAATCAGAAATCGGATGATGCTATTCTTAAGTCTTTACGCATAGTTGGGCAAAGTGCAATGGTGGATCAGTCCTTTATCTTCCGAAATAATGGCGATGAAAATAATCCGGCTGTGTCGCACTTATTCGAATGGCAGAAAGACCAAATTAAACCAGTTTACAGGGAAGACTTAACAGATATATCATATCAGGAAATTGGTTCCAGGTGGTATCATATGCTTTCAGATAAAAAAGAAATCATCGGTTTAAAGGATGATTTTGTTGATGAGGAGCAAAAGCTTTTTGAATATCTGGGCCTGCACAGTTTATTAATTGTGCCGGTATTTGCACGTGAAGTGTTTTGGGGTTTTATTGGATTTGGTAATACGATGAAAGGCTTGCCATGGATCGAATCGCACCGCACCATTTTTAGAGCTTATACCGTGACTTTAGGTATTGCCATCGCCAAAGAGAAAGATGCGATGCTTCTGAAGGATGCGAAAAATGCTGCTGAAGCAGCGACGCGTGCAAAGAGTGATTTTCTGGCCCGAATGAGTCATGAAATACGCACGCCGATGAATGCCATTGTAGGGTGGACACACTTGGCCATAGAAAAAGAATCCAATTCCGGACAGAGTGATTATTTACGAAAGATTCAAGCCAGTTCCAAATCCTTGCTGTGCATCATTAATGATATTCTTGATTTCTCAAAGATTGAAGCGGGTAAGCTAAGTCTGGAAAACATTGATTTTGATCTCGAACAAGTGTTTGATGATTTGAGTAATATGGTGGCTTACAAAGCCCATGAAAAAGGGTTGGATTTTATTTATGCGGTTCATGCCGATGTGCCGCTTAACCTGATTGGTGATCCCTTGCGATTGGGACAAATATTGGTTAATCTGGTTAATAACGCCGTTAAGTTTACCAATCATGGCGAGATTGTGACAAGCGTATTGGTTTTGAAAGAAAGTGAGAAAGATGTTGAGTTATTGGTTGAGGTAAAAGATACCGGTATTGGCATAAAAGGTGATTTGCAAAATCACTTGTTTGATTCTTTTTCTCAGGCTGATGTTTCCACAACTCGTAAATATGGTGGCACCGGCTTAGGCTTGGCCATTTGTAAGCGTCTTACCGGATTGATGGGGGGACGTATTTGGGTAGAGAGTGAATATGGTGAAGGAAGTTCGTTTTTCTTTACCTTGAAAATGGGCAAGCAGCGTGTTCAAAAACGACAGCTGTTAACACCACCAAAAGAGCTGAAAGATTTTAGAGTGTTGTTGCTTGATCAACATCCTGCCACATCATCTATCTTGAAGGATATGTTGGAAACTTTGGATTTTCAAGTGGACCTGGTACGGGATAAAGAAACGGCCCTGGTTAAGATTGTTGGAGGGAAGCAAGAGAAGCCCGTTGACCTGGTGATTGTTGACTCTGCAATCGTGAGTTTGAACGGGCTGTTGGTTGCTGAAGAGATTGCCAAACATTTGACCAATGATATTCCTTTGCTGGTGATGATGCCGCTTTTTGGACAAGATAAGCGGCTCCTTAAACTCATAGATAGTAATCCGTTTATCGGTTCGATCGTGAAGCCCGTTAATTATTCTACTCTTTTTGATGCAACGATGGAAGCACTCGGGAAGGAGAAATCAAAAGCTTCCTGGCGGAAGAAAGAGCCCGGTTTATATTTGAGTGAGCTTAAAAAGCTGGATGATGTGATGGTATTGCTTGTGGAAGATAATGAAACCAATAAGCAGATAGGAACTGAGTTGTTGGAATTGGCCAATGTAAATGTGAAAATAGCCGCCAATGGAAAAGAGGCCATTAAGGTAGCCCAAATGCATGGAGGTGATTTCTTTGATTTGATTTTAATGGATATTCAGATGCCGGTGATGGATGGGTTTGATGCTACCCGTGAGATATTAAAACTACCGGAGTATGCGCAGACACCTATTGTGGCCATGACGGCTGATGCCATTGGAGAAGCTAAGGAAAAGTATCTTAAATGTGGAATGGTAGATATGATTGCTAAACCAATTGATCCTGAGCAGGTGTATAAAAAAGTATTGAGATGGGTTGAGAAGTATCGGGGTATAGAACGTGTTAAACGTAAATCCATTTCTATTAATAAGGAACAGCCGGTTTATCAGGATGGTGAAAGGAATCACTTGCCCTATATTGAAGGGATCAATGTGGAAGAAGGGGTGCGTCGGTTTGCTAATAAATGGGATTTTTTCAAGCGTCTTTTACAACGTTTTTATTTTGATCATCTTGAATTTGTAAACGATTTCAATAAGCAGAAAGAGGCAGATCGTGAAGTAGCAGAACGAATGCTGCATTCGTTTAAAGGGATATCAGGGACTATATCAGCTCCTGATCTTTATCAATTAGCTATTCAGGTGGAGGCAGATTTCAAGAATGATGACCCCTTGTTTAGTGAGCACTTTATGACTATGGCCACTGAGTTAGAAACAATTTTGAATGAACTCCGAAAGAATATAGAGGTAGATATTGAAGGGTTTGAGAAACAAACTAAATAATTAATTATGAAACCTCCACTTATTGTTACGCTTATATTTTTTTTGCTAAATGGATGTCTTTACGAAGAGGATAAGAAACCGGGTAAGCCATTGGTTTCTGTAAATTTTGACGGTGAAATTAAAAACGATGGATTATCACCGGTGCTAATTAATGGTGATAGCTTAGTGAGTTTTGCGATTACAAAGAAGGATACAAGTCTGGATTTATCAGCCTCTGCTCGTTATCGAAAACCAGTGTCAATATATTCAGATAATTCTTTTTCATTGGATGATTACAAGGGATTTACGGTATGTATTTGGGTGAAAAAAGCAATCGGTGATTCGGAAAAATATACCATTGTGACTCAAAAGGATGGTGATTTGGATCGGTTTATCGGATGGCAAATAGAAGCAGCAGAAAATGGCAGTTGGAAATGGACTATTTCAGATAGTATAAATACCTGGCGTTATGTTCCGACTGTTCAAAAGCAATCAATCAATGATGGTAGCTGGCATCAACTTGCTTTTTCTTTTAATAAAGAAACACAGGAAGGTTCCATTTATTATGATGGTGAGAACGTAGCTTTGTATTCTTTATCGGATATTCATCTGGATTTGGCTTTTACACCTTTTTATATAGGTGTTGATCCCTATGCTCCCGATGTTAAAATGGAGACATTCAATGGACAGATTGATGATTTTGGCGTGTGGTCACGTCCCCTTTCCCGTGGTGAAATAGCACAGCTTTATAAAACTAAATCAGGAAAACGGATAGCTAACGCCTCAACCATGGATGAGGAGTTGAAAGTGATGTCCTGGAATATTTGGCATGGAGGACGTCATGAGGGGCGTCAGGTGGGGGTTGAAAGAGTGATTGAAATTATTGAAGCATCCGGTGCGGATATTATCCTGTTACAAGAGACATATGGTTCAGGTGAGAAAATTGCCGATGCCTTGAATTATCATTATTATCGACGGAGTTCAAATTTGAGTGTTCTGAGTCGATTCCCCTTTTCTGATAGTTACAATATGTTCAGGCCCTTTAATTTTGGGTGTATCAAAGTTGAGGTAGGTAAAGCAAGAACGGTTTTGGCCTGTCCCGTGTGGTTGCATTATTTACCTAACACGGGTTCTTATGTGAAAAGCGGGCATGCTGTTCCGGATTCTATTATTGCACGTGAAATGGAAACCAGAGGTCTCGAAATAAAATTAATTCTGAGCGAGCTCCGCCAATTTATGTTGAAAAAAGATGAAATACCTCTCATTATGGCAGGAGACTTTAACAGTGGATCGCATTTGGATTGGACAGATCGAAATCATGCCAATTACTACGGCTTAACAGTAACATATCCGGTCAGTCAACAGATGGAAGATGCCGGATTTAGAGATAGTTATCGAGAGTTGTTTCAGGATGAGTCGGTTCACTTGGGTCAAACATGGTCGCCCATTTTTAAAAGCAGCATGCAGGATCGGATTGATTACATTTATTATTCAGGAGATAAATTGAAACCTGTAAATAGTAAGGTGATAGATTCACACCCACTCGGATTCCCGTCTGATCATGCGGCGGTTGTGACAACATTCCAATGGCAAAAAAATGAATGAGAGAGTAGGGGTAGTTTTATTTTGAGTTGTCCTTTTTTAAACTAGTAAACTGAATGGTTGATCAAACCAATATTAAATTGGATGAATATTTACTTTTACAGAAAGTAAAGGGGGGAGATTCTAGGGCTTTTGAAGTAATATTCAAGCATTATTATCCCCATTTGGTGCTCTTTGCTCAAAAATATTTGGGTGACCGTGATTTATCGGAAAGTCTTGTTCAGGATGTATTTGTTAAAATGTGGGTGAAACGCTCTGATTTAGAGATACGTTCATTGCAGGGTTTTTTGGTGGTAACGGTTCGAAACCAATGTCATAATGAGATGAAGCACCAAAAAGTGGTGCGTGAGTATGCGAAAGCTGAGGAAAAAAGAGAAGCGTTTGAATTACCCGTCTTTCAGGAAACAGTTTATTTGAATAAAATCAATCAGGTTATTGCTCAATTACCGGAGCAGCGTCGCAAGATATTTCGAATGAGTCGAATGGATGGCTTAAAGTATCGGGAGATCGCCGACAAATTAAATATTTCACCAAAAACGGTTGAAGCTCAAATGGGACAAGCCTTGAAGTATCTTCGTGAGAATTTAAAACCATTGAAGGAACAGTTGTTAAGCATGTTTTTATAGTTGGGTGAATAAGGGATAAATGAAGAGCAGTTGTCCTTAAGTTGAAAGTTATGAAAGAGCAAAATAAAAATAGAATCAATTGGGAGTTATTGGCCCGCGACATGGCAGGTGAATTATCTGAGCAAGAGCAACACGATTTTAATGGTCAATTGCAGGATGATAAAGGAATTGAAGAGGTTTTTTCACAGGTGAAAGGATTGTGGGGTGATGCCAAATACGCTCAGGAATTAGCGGAGATCAATACAGATGCCGCTTGGAATAAGGTTCATGCGAAAACAACAATCCCTTCCGGGAAGGTGAGACGTATGACACGCTTGCATACTGTCATGGCGGTGGCAGCTGTTTTAGTTGTTGTGATTAGTGGTTATTTCATGTATTCAATTTTTTCTATTAACCCAATGCAGTCTGTTGTGGTAGCGAAGGCTCAAACCCAATCGCTTAGTTTATCAGACGGGACTGATGTAGCCATTAACGGTGGCAGCTCGTTTAAATATCCTGAAGTCTTTAAAAATGATACCCGTACTGTTGAACTAAACGGGGAAGCATTTTTTAATGTCATGCGGGATGAGAGTAAGCCGTTTATTATCAATACAGAGAAGGTTCAAATTAAAGTGTTAGGAACAGCTTTTAATGTAAAAGCTTATGCACCGGATCAACGCACCATCGTCACTGTTTCTACTGGTAAGGTTTTAGTCGCTGTTAATAATCAAGAAAATAAAGTGGTATTAAAAGCTGGTGAATCGGCCGTTTATAATTCCTCTACTTTTGAACTGACAAAGCAAAAAAATGTAAATGTAAATTATCAATCCTGGAAAACGAAGGAGATTGATTTTAAGGAAAACACTGCTTTGTCAGAAGTGTTTGAAACCATTGAAGAGGTCTATCAAATTCAAATTGAAATCAGCGATTCCAGTTTGATACAGGGAGAAGATTTTAATGCAAGTTTTAAACACCACACCCTTGATCATGTTTTGGAAACTGTATGTCAGTCATTTCATTTGAATTATAGAAAAGAAGGTGATGTGTATGTGATCTTTTGATTGCGAAATGTGGTACCTGTTCGTCGTTAGAAAACCAGATAAAAATGGTATCTTAATCCCATCATGAAGTGGAAAATAGAATTTTATTCTCTGTTTTATACGAAAAGATGAATGAAAGATCTATATACTTAATCCGATGTATGACTTCTATGCGCATTGTAATACTTCTGGTATTTGGTTTTTTATTTGTAAATAGTTTTGGTCAAACTGTTTCAGTGCATTACAGTAAAATTCGAGTGGCCGATCTGTTAGATTCTCTACAGTTAAAGTCGGATGTCAATATCGCCTATGATGTGAATGCTGTTCCTGTTGATAGTATGGTTACTATTAGCATCCGAAATCAACATCCCTTAGAAATAATATCGGACTTGTTAAAAGTTCATTCCTTAAACATTGCGCTTGTAAATGGGCAGATTATTATCAGCGAAATTCAAATGGATGAAGTGCTGAGTAAATATATTCGTATCAGGGGTAAGGTAATTGATCACGAAGAATCCTATCACTTGCCATTGGTCAATATTTCAATTAAAGGCAAAGCGCTGGGAACCATCACAAATAATGGTGGTGAATATGAATTTGTTTTACCACGAACGTTTATCCGGGATACACTTGCTTTTTCCTGTCTTGGATATGCTACAAGCTTTCATCCTGTTCCTGATAATGATTCAATTTTGGATGTAAGTATGGTTGAAACATCTGTGAAATTAGCCGAGGTTGAAGTGAAATATGAGGATGTGGATGCCATTATTGAGCAAGTAGTTTATTTCAGAGAGGATAATTATTGGGACGAGAAAGCACTATTAACCGGATTCTTTCGCGAAACGATTCGGCAGGATGATGCGTTCGTGCAAGTATCCGAAGCCATCGTTGAAATATACAAAACAGAATATAACAGGCCACAAGGAGTAGAGCGGGTTCGGTTTGTGAAAGGGCGTAAGAATAAGGAAGTGAGTCCCATGGATGATGTCCTTTTTAAGTTAGAAGGAGGACCGTATTATTTTTCCCGGTTAGATGTGGCAAAGTATCTCGATTTTTTACCTGTTGATAATAAGGAGACGATCTATCAATATAGTTATAAGGGAAACGATGTTTACAATGATGAGATTGTTTACCGGATCGGATTCAAACCAATTGATGATACGGGGCAGTTGTTGTATCAGGGCGAATTATTGATTCATTCATCGAGTTATGCGATTGTGCGGGCTGAGTTTGAACTGACCAGGCGATCATTAAGACAAAGTAAACGCTCGATTATTCGAAAAACCAGCAGGAAGGTAAAGGCCAGACCTATAGAGGCTTCTTATTATATTGATTATCGTTCTTTCCAGGGAAGATGGATCTTAAATAAGGTAAGAGGAACTGTGCGTGTACATATCGTAGATAAGAAGCACCAGGTGGATTCGGAGTTTGATGCAGTGACGGAGATGTTAATTAGTGATATGTCTTCCGAGGGAGTGGAGCGATTTAAACTGTCAGAAACCTTTAAGCCCAAATATGTTTTGGCTGAGGAGATTGTGGAAGAAGATGTCGTTTTTTGGGAAAACTACAACATTATTAAGCCGGATGAGGCTCTGGAAAAAGTATTCAAAAAAGAAGATAAATAAAGGTTATTTCCAAATGATACGATGGGACGATAAAATGAGTGGTTTTAAAGCCTCTATTTGGAAACAACCTTTAACAGTTGGTCATTGAAAAATTTCTTATGCACAATGTTTGTGTAAAAAGTCAATTGTTGATTTTACTGAGTTTAATTGCGGTAGTTCTTCATTTTTTATAGCCAGATCAAATCTGGTTTCAAGGTAAAATAAGAAACAGTTCATTTCTAAATCACCTAAAAATAGCTCGTCCCGTAAGGATGCTTCTTCATTTATCCGTTCTTTAGGTACTCCTGTTTTTCTTAAAACTTTATAGAGCGATCTCCTAATTGCCTTGCCGTTCATAACATTTTCGTTTTTAACCATTTTAACTAATAGACAACTGAAAACGTTAGTGGACGTATTCAAAAATCGAATTTTATTGTAAAAAATTCAATTATCTCCTTTCGGTTTTGTGTAAGTGCCAGTAGAAAAGCAATGTAAGCTTGGATAATGAGGGATTTTATTTTTTCATTTTACTTCACGT
The DNA here is from genome assembly GCA_016342595.1 of Marinilabiliaceae bacterium. Classification (GTDB taxonomy): domain Bacteria; phylum Bacteroidota; class Bacteroidia; order Bacteroidales; family Marinilabiliaceae; genus JAEINY01. The sequence continues at coordinate 2,013 of JAEINY010000167.1, read as the reverse complement.
TTTAAACATGTCTAAAAAGTACTAAATTGGCCTTTTTAATAAAAGATAGAATTGTTGCATGATATTAAAATTCAGGGGGTGTTTGTTTAGTAGGCTTTTGAAAGCCTGTGTATTTATGCTCTTTTTCTTTATTTTGTCCATCGGTAGTTCAGCGCAGATAGATAGTTTGGGTAATAGAATTCTGAACAATATGGATACGCTACGGATGGCTAAAGTAGATTTCGGTTCAATGAAAATGGTACCTTATATTGCGCCATCTTATATGCCTGAAACCGAGTGGCTCTTTTCCGCGGGAGGATTATTGACTTTCAAAGTACAGGAATGGAATCGTTTTCTCAATCTGTCATCCATTCCCTTTTCAATTGGATATAGTACCAATGGGTCGTTTGCAGTTTCTGTTCAAAACGTCATTTATTGGACCAATGATAAGCTCAGAGCAAGCGGGGAGTTTCAGTTGAGAGACATGCCTGATCACTATTGGGGAGTGGGATATGAGAATGCCATGAATGTGCCACGCACTGATTCCACCACGGCTTACAGGCGGCATTATATGCGGTTTTATGAACGTATTCTTTTCCGGCTCAATAAAGGATTATTTGTGGGTTTTATGGTGGATTACAATGCCACTGAAGCATCTAACCTGAATCAACGCATGCTTGCTGATGAGGATGTGCTGCAAAGTGGGCCGAATGTATTTAATTCCGGTTTGGGTGCTGTTGTTGAATATGATACGCGTGATTTTGTGCAAAATGCCTACGAAGGTGTTTATTTAAGTGGTAGTCTGTTAATGTTTGATGAGTTTTTAGGTGGTAAAACGAATTTTAAGGTCTTTGAATTAGACTATCGGCAGTATATCAGAATCCGACGAGATCGTCGCACCCTGGCCTGGCAATATAAAAATCGATTTTGTATCGGCAAAAATGTGCCATGGAGTGACATGACTATGTTGGGAGGAGCTTATAATATGAGAGGTTATACTTTAGGCCGGTTTCGCGATCAACAAATGGTAAATGCAACAGTGGAGTATCGGCATATGTTTCAACGCCGGACACTGAATAAAAAAGGGAATTATAATAGTCCCTTTGGTTATGTGGCCTGGTGCGGAGTAGGTACTGTGGCACCTGCAATTGACGAAATGAAACATTGGTTGCCGAATGCCGGGATTGGTCTTCGCTTGGAGATTCAACCAAGAATGAATGTCAGGTTTGACTATGGTTTTGCGAAAGGAGAACAAGGGACATATATTACTTTCTCCGAAGCATTCTAACATTATTTCGTTAGCATCATTATCTTTGCATTTCACGATAATAATTTCGCGGATAGAGGTAAGTGAGGCTTAATTCATATACTATTAGAGGAATGGACGGTTTTTAATCAGAGTATTGCTAATATTTAAAAAATCCGCTTTAAAAAATACAGATAAAATGCAGAATTTATTCGAATGTAAAGTTAAGTACGAAAAGATTGATGAGCAGTCTGGTGCTGAAAAGAAAGTGAGTGAGACCTATTTGATAGATGCGGTCTCTTTTACTGAGGCTGAATCACGAATCTATAAAGAAATGGAGAGTATGATTCGCGGGGAGTTTTTAGTAACCAATATCCGGAAAGCAAATTATACCGAAATATTTGACAAGGCAGATGGTGATCAATGGTACAAGAGTAAGGTTTCTTTTGTCTCAATTGACGAAAAATCCGGTAAAGAAAAGAAGGTATCCAATCAGATTCTGGTCTTAGCCAATGATGTGAAAGATGCGTATGAGAAAATTGTTGCCGGGATGGGGGGCATGACAGTCGATTTTGATATTAATGCCATTACGGAAAGTCCTATTCTGGATTTCTTTTCCTATTTCGGTGAAGAGAACGAAGAGATACCGGCTCATTTGAAACCGCTCTCAGAGGTTCAGCAAAATGATAATACAATAGAATAAAGTGAGAGGGAGACGATAGGAGGTCTCCCTTTTTTTCTCTTGTTAAGAGTGTTTTTTTTCATTGACATGAAGGTTTAACAGGCTT
>JAEINY010000166.1 GCA_016342595.1 Marinilabiliaceae bacterium | reverse complement strand
AGCTTTCCATAATTTAACCGGAGTATTTTATTTATCCAGCCTGCTTTCTAATCTCCAACAATGTATTAACGATGCCATAAATAAAGACAGCCACCAGTTTGGCCGTTTGATTATCCGAATCAAAGCGAGGAGAGACCTCTGCAATATCAATACTCCGCACTTTACCGGTGCGAATGATCTGCTTCATCATCGATAACACCATTTCCGGATCCAGGCCAAAGGGCTGAACGGCCGAAACACCTGGTGCATGGGCTGCATTGAGCACATCGGTACATAAAGTCAGATAAAGGTCCTCTTGATGATTGATGAACTGGTATAAATCGGATAATACCTCCGGATAACATTCTTGTTTAATATCCTTTGCCAATATATACTTCGCCCCCATATCATCGGCTCTTTTAAATAAGCTACGGGTATTACTATAAGTCTGAGGGCCAATACAGAGATAAGAATAAGGTCTGTCTTCAGCCTTACAAATACTGTGTATCTGATTAAACATGGTACCTGACGAACCGCCATTATCAAAAGGTCGCAAATCCAAATGCGCATCAAAATTAATGATACCCGGCGCCTGATTGAGTTGACCGGTGGCATCAAAATGTTGCTTGATCCCATTGAAATGTCCCAAGGCAATTTCATGCCCTCCACCCAGCAGAATTGGAAACAGCCCCGCCTCTAAAATCATTTGAACTGCGTTGGCCAACTCCTGCTGGGCAGCTTCCAGGTTCTTGTCTCCACACACGATGTTACCGGCATCGTACAATTGTGCCTCTGGCAAGAAATTAACCGGCCAGTTAGCTAATTCGCGTCGAATAGTACGTGGTCCTTTGCGAGCACCCGGCCGTCCCAGGTTTCGAATCACCCCTTCGTCACAGCAAAATCCCAGAAAGCAGACATTAAGCTTAGCGGGATCAATACTGAGTGCCTCCATTTCCCGCAAGTCGATGCTCCTGATGATTTGATGCCATCGAAAAGCATCCATATCTTCTGTACTATCCACACGGCCTGTCCAGATTTCCTTACCAACTGTTTTATAGCGTTCGAACATGATCTGTTTGTTTTATCTATTACAAAGATCCACATTGCTAACTACTATTTTATTGATTTTTTGCACTTTTGAATGATAATGGCAAAAACACGGAGTAACGGACCAAATGGTGTTGAAGCGTAACCGGAGTATTGAAAAGGGCTCGCCTGCACTATGGGGCTTTGTCAAAGAGATGGTGGCCGATGCCGTAGAGAAAGGTTACCTGCAAAAAGAAGCCCGACAGTATACTGCCGGGGCTCAATAATTATATAAAATCGGAACGTGAAGGCTGACTAAAAAATCATCTATCCTGAATGGTATAAGAAACTGTTATCTCTTTGTGATAAAAAGGTGTTCCCTTCAGCTCATAACTTTCGTGAACGGTATGCTCACCACAGTTGTCACAAGGATTACAGGAACTATAGGAGTTACAATAAAAGCCGGGCCAACCGGTTTCCGGGCATAATACAAAGGAATAATTATCCCTTGAATTCCAAAAAATAGTAATTTGAAATACCTGCTCACTATTGTAGGGCGTATAAATATAGCCTCTTGTACCAGCTGCATGAACACTGGCCCTGTCAAACGAAACACGTTGTCCGTTAATCAACACCTTCCCGTTTAATAAGTCGACCGGATTATTATTTTTATCCCGAATAAAGACCTGTACTTCTTTATCGTTATGATCGTTTTGCTCAATCTTAACTTTTACTTTCAATAAACTGGGATCCATGATATCCACATCACTCAGTGCCGATTTGGAACAACTGGTCATTGCGAATACCCCAAGCAGTAATAATACGATTAGTCTCATTTTTAGGTAATTTTTATTCAATGACAGATTTGCGTTAACCTTGCTGTGGATCCGATGCAAAATTTGTTTCTGTATTGTTATGACAAATGATCATAGACATGCACGTAACTGAATCGTAATTTTTTTCCTGAAATAAATAAACTTTAAAGTCCGCGAATGAATCCTGAAACTATTTTGTTTGGTATTTAAATGAATACAAATGCATTTCGTAATTTTGACGACTCAACCCATTACAACCACATGAAGAAAATAAAAAAAAGATATACGATTACCGGCTCCCTATTACTGGTTCTTTTTATAGTACTGTTTTTTATGTCCACATTTATCCGGTATTATGTGAATAAAAACAGCGCTGAATTAATGGGGCGTCAGGTTGAATTAGGTGAACTGCACATTAACTATCTGAAAGTAGCCATTAGAGCTCATGACCTGGTGGTTTATGAAGCCAATGCCACGGATACCTTTGCCGGTTTCAAAGAATTCTACCTCAACTTTGATCCCTGGAATTTGCTGTCCAACGAATATGCCGTGTCAGCCATTTCATTGGATAGTTTGTATGTGTATATCCAACAAGATGGCGATCAATTTAACATCAGTGATCTGATACCCCCAGCTGATAGTGCTTCAGTGGATTCGACGGTGCAGGTAAGTAGTGATCCGGTGCACTTTATTGTGGAAAACATCAACTTATCACGCGGTAAAATTGACTTTTATGACAAGGCCATTGATAACCGCTTACTGTTTGACGATCTCAATCTGAACTTACCGGTCATTGCGTGGAATAGTGAGCAATCAGAGGTCGGTGCTGAATTCCAATTTGGAGAAAGAGGCACTGTTTTCGTAGGTGCAGAAGTCAACCACAATGTTGGCAGATACGCTATTAACCTGAAAACAGAAGACCTGGAATTGCATCCGGTTTCCAATTATTTGAAAGAATCAATCAATACAGGCGGCATCTCAGGATTGCTACACGCCAACCTGTTTATCAACGGAGATATGGAACAAGTCACCGATATTGTTGTTTCGGGAAGCACGCATCTGGATACCTTCAAACTGTGGACGCCGGAGGGTGACAATATTCTGACTTTTGACCAGCTATCTGCCTCCTTTGACTCCATTGACCTGGGACGCTCTTATTTCAGTTTGAATACCATTGCTTTGAAACGTCCCAGGTTGGTAGCCAGTTTAGATAAAGACATGAGTAACCTCGAACGATTGCTCTTGCCCCTTATGGAAGAAACGGCTGACTCTACAGAACAAGTGGAAACAGTAGAAGATTCGGTGGTAGTACGCTATAAATTGGATTCACTTCTCATTCGTGACGGATGGGTGGCTTTTCATGATAACACCTTGAATCGCCCTTTTCATTATGATTTTAAAGAGCTGAATGTAACACTCACGGATTTAACCCAGGACAGTGACTCCATTCCTATTCAATTTGCTGTGAACATGAATGATCAGGGGCAATTGAACGGACAAACTTCCTTTAGCATGATTGATCCGTTCCACATTAACTTACGTGTTGAACTGGATCGCTTGCGCATGATGAGTTTTTCACCGTACTCGGAATATTACATTGCGCGCCCCATCACACAGGGAGATTTTAACTATGATCTGTCCATCGCCATGACAAAAACGCAAATGGTGAATGATAATACTATCCGCATCAATGAATTGGAGTTTGGCAATAAAACCGGAGATACTACGGCTACGAATGCACCTATCCGTCTGGGTCTTTATCTCTTGAAAGATCCCCATGATGTGATTGCCATTGATATGCCGGTGACCGGTGATCCTTCTGAACCGGACTTCAGTGTTCGTAAAATCATCTGGAAATCGTTCATGAACCTGTTGATTAAAACAGCAGCCTCTCCCTTCAATGCATTGGGTAGTTTGGTGGGTACCCGACCAGAGGATTTGGAAACAATACCCTTAGCCTATGCACAGGATTCATTGGCACAGGATCAAAAACAAACGCTTACCAAGATCGGCGAAATCTTAACGAAAAAGCCCGAACTGTTTTTTGAGTTTGTCCAGGAGACACACACGGAGGATGAAAAGGCACATTTGGCGGTATATCTCTCCAAACAAAAAATGTTAATGGAGAAGCAGCCATTGCGTCAGGCCGAAGATTCGACCAAACTCAATGAAACACTGCAAGCGCTGACCAATACCGATGAAGGATTTATCCAATACCTCAATCAACAAGTATCAGGTGCGGATACCTTAGGTGTGACGAAGGCCAGTGAGCAACTCATTGAAGCTAGCCTGCTAGACCAGAAGTTTAATGCATTACTAACCCAACGCAATCAACTGATCAGTGCATTTATGCTTGAAGAGATGCTGGTAGACTCGGCTTCCTTTGAAGTGCGAACAGCCGACCTGCGTAATATTCCGGAAGAGTTAAAATCGCCCAACTACCGGGTGGAGGTATCTATTAAGTAAAACGATCCATAAGTCATCAAAAAATAAGGCTCTATCATAATTGAGGGTTGAACTCCTCCAGAGTTCTGGTTCACGCTTTGTTGCAACCACGGGTTTCACCCATGGTATTGGCGATATGCAAGCACACCCATGAAATGGGTTGAATTGTTTATGCATCATCCAACCTCTGATTATAACAGAGTTATGAACACTCTCTACCTATTTTCTATTTAACAGCATCATGAATGACCTGGAACTCGTCTTGGAGAACACGGATGTCATCATGACGGGTATGGAAGTCGTCATGATTAACACGGATGTCACCATGACGTATATGGAAGTGATCATGATAGATACGGATGTCATCATGACGGACAGTGATAGCATCATGGGAGCGGGTGTTGGTCTCATGGACGTTTGTGTAAGCATCATGAAGGACAGTGATGATGCCATGAAGGAGTGTGAAATAAAAAAGATTGATTGGGAGATGGGCATGCCGGTGTTGGTAACTGAATAGTTGGAATGTGATTCCGCCTTATTGAATAGTAACAGTCAAATAATGGGATGTGATACCACATTAAATATCAAATGCGGGATTGCTATCGCATGCGCTGGTATGATGCCGATACATAATCAAAGGGCGTTTAGAAGTGAAACGCACTAAAGGCGCATTTTGATTAGTAAACGGTATGACAATCGGATGTTGAAACATTCCTTGACAAAAAAAGTAAGGGCTGCTCAAGTCTCCCCACTGAAACAGCCCTTAACTTACCCAATCAACAAAAAATTTATCAAGTGTCATTGATCTCTACAAGAAAACTATCGCTTATCTAATGCTACATAGGATGTACGCTCAATCACATTCTTATAAGCCGGACGAATAATCCGCTTACTGGAGAAAGTCACCTCTTCAATGCGATGCGCACACCACCCGGCGATACGTGCCACCGCAAAAATAGGTGTATAAAGCTCTTTCGGTATTTGTAAACAATCATAAACAAATCCACTATAGAAATCGACATTGGCGCAAATTACCTTAGCGTTAGCACCTTTGAATCGATAGAATACTTCAGGCGCCAATCGTTCAATGAGGGCGTATAATTTAAACTCATCTAATCGTCCTTTCTCTATGGCGAGTGCTTTGGCTTTCTCTTTCAATAAAACACAACGCGGATCGGACAGAGTATAGATGGCATGGCCAATACCATAGATCTTACCGGTGTTGTCAAAGGCCTTCTTATTCAAAATGGTCAACAGGTAATCGGCCACTTCCTCCTCGTCTTTCCAATCTTTCACATTGGCTTTGATGTTTTCCATCATGTCCATCACTTTCAGGTTGGCACCCCCGTGCAATCCCCCTTTCAATGATCCCAAAGCAGCCGCAATAGCTGAATAGGTATCGGTTTGTGCCGAACTCACTACCCGTGTGGTGAACGAAGAGTTATTACCGCCGCCGTGCTCAGCATGGGTAACCATACACAAATCAAGCAAATCAGCTTCCAGCTTTGTATAAGTATCCCCTTTCAGCATGTGAAGGAAATTCTCCGCAGCACTCAAGCCCGGTTGCGGATGCCGAATGACTAATGATTTTCGTTGGTACGAGTGGCGCATCCCAAAATAGGAATAAGCCACAATCACCGGGAATTTGGCAATCAAACTTATGGATTGATGAATCAAATTCTCAGGTGAATAATCTTCGGCCTTTTCATCGGCCGTATAGAGCCCCAGGACCGAGCGAGCTAACATGTTCATGATGTCACGTCCCCGTAATGAGAGAATCATGTTCTTAGAAAAGAATGATGGTAATTCACGTTCTTCGGCCAGGGTTGCAGTGAATTTATTTAACTCATCCCCTTGAGGCAAGCGGCCACTCAACAGCAAAAAAGCAGTTTCTTCAAAACCATGGCGGCCATCATCCTGAAAACCTTTGGCCAAATCTTTTAATTCCACTCCACGATAAAACAGTTCTCCATGGCATGGCACCAACTTATTATCCTTTTTATTATAGCCTACCACATCGCCAATGGTAGTCAATCCCACTAATACACCGGAAAAATCAGCATTACGCAGACCGCGTTTAACGTTGTATTGATCAAACAGAGATTTATCAATATCACTGGATTCGACGGCTGTTTGTGCCAAATTTTCAAAAATTGCCATGTTATTATTGTTTTACGTGGTTAATGTTTTAATTGCAGCGGTCACCTTCTCAAAATCAAATCCCTGAATGATGCATTGCATCTTGTTTTTAATCTGATCGGTACACAAATTGCCGATACTCCCCTCGTGTGTGTGGTTCACATTTAAATCAGCCTCAAAATCTCCCTTCTCAATCTTCTCACCAATGATGCGATAGGCATCCCGAAAGGCAACTCCCTGCAAAACGAGTTTATTTACTTCTTCAACGCTAAAAGCGTATTTATATTTATCATCGGTCATCACCTCATCAGCCACTTTCATGTTTTCAATGGCAAAAGCAGTAATTTCCAAACAATCCATTAATTCTTCAAAAGCCGGTACATACACCTCTTTGATCAGCTGCAAGTCCCTGAAATAGCCGGATGGTAAATTGGCCGTTATCATGCCAATGGTTTCCGGCAGCGCTTGGATCTTATTACACTTGGCCCGAATTAATTCAAATACATCGGGATTCTTTTTGTGCGGCATGATGCTGGAACCGGTGGTCAACTCATCAGGTAACTGTACGAAACCAAAATTCTGGCTCATATACAAGCAACCATCCACAGCGAGTTTACCAATTGTTTGTGCGACGGAAGCCAGTGCATAAGCCACTGCCTTTTCAGTCTTCCCACGTCCCATTTGGGCATACACTACATTGTAGTTCAGGTCATCAAAACCTAATAATTGAGTCGTCAAGGTCCGATCCAATGGGAAGGAAGAGCCATAACCGGCAGCAGCACCCAGTGGATTCTGGTTAGCCATTTTCCAGGCAGCCTGCACAAACAGCAGATCATCTGCCAAACTTTCAGCATAGGCACCAAACCACAAACCAAAGGATGACGGCATGGCTACTTGCAAATGGGTATAACCGGGAATCAGTTTATCTTTATGTTCTTCACTTTTTCGCTGAAGCACTTCGAAAAGCCCTTCCACACCATTTACTAATTTAGCTAATCGATCGCGTGTAAATAATTTCAGATCCAGCAAGACCTGATCGTTACGGGAACGACCGCTGTGCACTTTTTTGCCGATATCACCCATCTCACGGGTTAACAATAGTTCAACCTGTGAATGGACATCTTCAATACCTTCTTCAATTTTGAAATCACCTGCCTGTGCACGTGCATATAGCTTCTTGAGCGCAAACAGTAATTGTTGTAATTCATTCTTCTCTAATAATCCTATTTTCTCAAGCATAATGATGTGTGCCATGGTTCCCATCACGTCGAACGGGGCCAGGTAGAGATCCATTTCACGATCGCGACCGACCGTAAATTCTTCTATCTTTTTATTAACCGATATGCCTTTATCCCAAAGTTTCATTTCTCGTTCAGTGTATTAAGGAGATAAAAAGTGAAGAGATGAATGATTGTAACTATTCGTAATTTCAGAATGCTATCAACTTACAATCAATGCAAATATACCCACAATTTATTTCTAATTAAAATTTCATTTTAATTTTAATGACTTTTGTCAGTGATTTTCAAGAGCCCTTAGCTAGAAGCTAGAGGCTAGTCGCTAATGACCAATCCATCCAACATTTCAAAGTAGGTCGAAACCCCCTCCTCTATTTCCGACAGATAAATAAATTCATCAGGTGTATGCGAACGGGCTGAATCACCGGGTCCCATCTTCAAGGTGGTGAAATCCATGACGGCCTGATCAGAGGTTGTAGGAGAACCATAATAAGAGATCCCACGCTCCAATCCACGCTTCACTACCGGATGATTCAATCCGATGGAAGAACTGTTCAAGCGAAATGACCGTGGCTTTACATCACATTTCACATGTTGGCGAATGATCTCGAAACACGTTTCGTTGGAATAATGCTCATTCAGACGCACGTCTACTACAAATTTACAAACATCGGGCACCACATTATGCTGACTGCCCGCTTCCACCTGTGTAACGGTCATCTTAACAGGACCTAAATGAGGTGATATTTTCGGAAAAGAGAAGGTTTTAAACCATTGAATATCATCCAGCGCTTCATAGATGGCGTTGACCCCTTCATCACGCGCAGCATGGCCTGTTTTACCATGTGCTTCACAATCCAGGACCATTAATCCTTTTTCGGCAATCGCCATTTGCATGCGGGTGGGCTCACCTACGATGGCCAAATCAATCTTTCCCAATCGATCTAATATGGAAGCAACACCCTTAGGTCCGGATATCTCTTCTTCGGCCGTAGCTGCAAACACCAGGTTAAAAGGCTGTTCTTTTTCCTTTAACAGAAAGAAAGCGGCCATCAAAGCGACCAATGGTCCACCGGCATCATTACTCCCTAATCCAATTAACCGATCCTCTTCTTCCAATGCACCAAACGGATCGTACTGCCATTTATCGGAGGGCCTCACTGTATCAAGATGCGAATTAAGCAATATGGTAGGTTTTGCAGGATCCGGTTTAGCGGCCCAGGTCCAGATGTTGTTATTAAACCGTTCCACCACCTGATCTTTGCTGCACAGATATGCTTCCATCCAGTCCGATACATTGCCTTCATTTCTACTGAAAGACTCTGTTTGAATGAGCTGCTTAAGTAAAGCTATAGCTTCTGCTGTTAATTGGTCTTTAGACTGTGTCATGAAGATAACAATGTTATTGATTGAGAGTTTCTTTTATTGAGATTAGCCACTAGCCATTAGCCGCTAGCTTTTAGCTTTTAGGTTAGCATCAACCGGGTTCCCCCAGTGCCACCGTTCCGTATATTCTCAGTATTGGTAATGATCACTTCCGTAACACCATTGGCCAATGCATTGAATCCATTATCAAGCTTCGGAATCATCCCCTCAGAAATGACACCCGTCTCTTTGTATTCATTAAAAGAGGATCGATCCAGCACTCGAATCACTGATTCGTCATTATGCGGATCGGCTAAAACGCCTCTCTTCTCGAAACAATAAATAAGCTGCACCCGAAAGGTCCGGGCAAAGGCGCTGGCCATTTCAGAAGCCATGGTATCAGCATTGGTATTTAGCAATTGACCTTTACCATCGTGTGTTAGCGGTGCTATCACCGGCACCACGCCATTACGGATTAATTCTTCAACAAGCTTCGTATTGACAGATGTAACATCACCTGCAAATCCGTAATCAATCTGATCCACCGGCCGTTTGACAGCCCGGATCAAATCCAGGTCAGCACCGGTTAATCCCATGGCTTGTGAATGACGTGCTTGTAATTGAGCCACGATGTTTTTATTCACCAATCCACCATATACCATCGTTACCACTTCGAGCATGGCTTGATCGGTAATGCGGCGCCCGTCTACCATTGTGGATTCAAGACCCAAACGATTGGCCATAGCTGTCGCTGATCGCCCTCCCCCGTGCACTAATATCTTATGGCCTGCTATTTTGGAAAAGTCATCTAATAAAGTAGCCAGACTTTGCGGCTCTTCAACAACTTTGCCGCCTACCTTCACTATCGTCAACCGATCGGACATGATTTTTTATTTTAAAGACTCCAACATACGTTTAATCACCACCTGAGCCGATACCTCACGGTTAGCAGCTTCATCAATGACAATACTATCCGGGCTATCAATGACGCCATCTGTCACAATCATATTCCGACGGACGGGCAAACAATGCATGAATTTAGCCTGGTTGGTTACAGCCATTTTTTCTTCATCTACCGTCCAGCTCTTATCCTGACTTAGGATTTTACCATAATCAGTAAATGAAGCCCAGTTCTTAGCATAGATAAAGTCAGCCCCTTCAAAAGCTTTCTTTTGATCATACTCAACGCTTACTCCCTCCATAAATTCAGGAGCCAATTCATAACCTTTAGGATGCGTCACGACAAACTCGACATCGCCTTCTTTCATCCACTCCACAAATGAGTTAGGAACGGCCTGTGGCAAGGCACGAGGATGGGGTGCCCAGGTTAAAACAACTTTAGGTTTATCTGTTTTCTTATATTCTTCAATCGTAAAAAGATCAGCAAAGGCTTGTAAAGGATGGCGTGTCGCTGATTCCATACTGATCACAGGTACACCAGCAAATTCGATAAACTGATTCAGGATCTGTTCTTCGTAATCCGCTTTTTTATCCTCAAAAGAAGCAAAGGAACGAACGGCGATGATATCACAATAACGCCCAATGACAGGTACAGCTTCACGCAAATGTTCAGGTTTATCGCCATCCATTACCACGCCAAACTCTGTTTCCAATTTCCAGCCATCTTTATTCACATCCAATACAATAACATTCATACCCAAATTCATGGCCGCCTTCTGAGTACTCAGGCGCGTGCGTAAACTGGAGTTGAAAAAGATTAAGATAATAGTCTTGTTCTTTCCCAATTGATCCCAGGCATAGGGATTTTTTTTCACTTCAGTTGCTTCAGCAAGGGCTTTTTTCAAGTCACCTATATCTGTGACGGTCAAAAATCGTTTCATATGAATAGTTGTTATTTTGCTTTGTATAATTTACGCCATTAATTTTATTACCTCAATTATGCTGGTCGGATTTGTCCATCTCCTTTAATAATCCATTTATAACTGGTTAATTCTTTTAAGGCCATCGGCCCACGGGCATGTAACTTTTGGGTGCTGATTCCTATTTCAGCTCCTAATCCAAATTGTGAACCATCGGTAAAAGCTGTGCTGGTATTGAGGTAAACAGCTGCGGCATCCACTTCATTTAAAAATCGATTGATCACCGTTTCATCCTGGGCCAAAATCGCTTCACTATGCTTAGAGCTATATTGATAAATGTGATCCAAGGCTTCATCCAAACCATCGACCGTTTTAATTGCTAATTTCATAGAGAGAAATTCTGTTCCAAAGTCATCCTCCGATGCCGGGTTTAACAATTCTTTTGGATACAGGCCATTCAGTTTTTCGAAGGCTTGACGATCTGCAAAGAGTTCCACTTGTTGTTTGGCCAACGGCAATACTAAAACAGGAAGATCACTCAACCGACTCTGATGCATAATTAAACAGTCCAATGCATTACAAACACTCACACGTCGTGTCTTGGCGTTACAGACCACTGCCTGACCCATCTCTAAGTCAGCTGATTCATCAAAATACGTATGCACAATGCCGGCACCTGTTTCTATAACAGGCATTTTAGCTTGGTCACGAACCGAAGCAATCAAATTTTGAGAACCTCTGGGAATAAGAACATCAACATATCCCACAGCACTCATCAATTCAGCAGCCGCTTGCCGATCCGCCGGTAATAACTGAATAATGTCCGGATTTAATCCATGTTCAAAAAGTACTGTCCGAATAATATGTACCAGTTCTGCATTACTATTTTTGGCATCACTTCCACCTTTTAATACACACGCATTACCAGAGCGCAAACAAAGGGCAAAAACATCCACCGTTACATTGGGGCGAGACTCGTAAATCACACCAATCACACCAAGTGGAACACGTTTCTTTTCCAGCTGCAACCCATTGGTTAAGACCCTTTTTTCAAGCACCTCGCCAATGGGGGAATCCAAGTCTGAAACACTAATCAAATCGCGGGCCATCCCTTCCAATCGGTCGGGCGTCAATTTTAACCGGTCATATCGTGGATCTTCTGAAGGCATTTGGCTTAAATCACGGGCATTGGCATCCAATATATTATCCGATTCAACTAATAGAGCCTTGCTGAGCGTCTTTAATACGGCTCTGGTCTGCTCCGCATCGATTAACGTCAAAGAACGTGCGGCCACCTTTACATTTTCAAAATAATCGCGATACATCATGGTCATGGTTTTAGTATATTATAGTCAAATCTACCCTGTGACATCCGGAAAGAGAAACAGGTAATCGTAATGAACCAATGGTTTGTATTTATCATCAAACCGATGCTTCTCGGCTACTTCTTTGTTATAAGCAGCTTTACCAATGCCAATAAGTTGTCCTTTCTCATTTCGGATTCTTAAAAGGTCTCCCTTTTTAAATTCACCTTGAAGCCAGGTCACACCAGCTAATAATAAGCTGGTTGCTTTGGGTGAATAGAGTACCTGTTGCGCCCCCTTATTAATGGTGATCTCCGCTTTGGCAAACCCTTCAGAATAAGCCATCCATTTTTTAATAGCCGGGCGCGGCTCATCAGCTATAAAGTGGGTGTGTACCTGTTCTTTCGCATTACACGCTAATTTCGTTAATACATTAGGAGTGGTTCCATTGGCTATGTGCACATGAATGCCTGAGGCAGCGGTCTTCTGGGCTATCCGACATTTGGTTAACATACCCCCGCGGCCAAAATCTGATTTGCCGGTAGAGATGTATTTCGACAGGTCAGTCTGACCATTCTGCACTGTCCTTATCACTTCAGAACCAGGCTCTTTAGGGTCTCCATTGTAGATACCATCCACATTACTCAAAATCATCAAAGCCTCACATCCCATCATGCTGGCCATCAATCCGGATAACTCATCATTATCCGTAAACATTAAGGCTGTGACCGATACCGCATCATTCTCATTCACTATGGGTAATACATTATGCTCCCACAAAGCCGACACACAATTTTTCATGTTGAGGTAATGCTCACGTGTGCGAAAATCTTGTTTGGTTACCAAGACTTGAGCCACCGGAATCTGATGATTGGCAAACAAATCGGTATAGCGATTGATCAACTTAACCTGTCCCACGGATGATAATAACTGACGCATCGATACCGGATCCATTTTCTTACTAAGATCAATCATTCCCCGCCCGGAAGCAACAGCACCCGATGAAACTAAAATAACTTTCTTCCCGGCTTTATGCAACCGGGCGATTTCATCCACTAACAGTGACATCCGGGATTCATCCAATCCTCCCTGGACTTCAGCCAGAACGTTAGAGCCTATCTTTATGGTAATTTTATTATACACTTATTCAAGTTCAATTGTGGATAATGACAATTAAAAGCCAACAGAATAAATTAAATCCATAGGTTGTGCCTACAGATCATCCACTATTTGTTGTTATCTATTTTTTCAAAAGAAGTTAGCAATCCCTTGATTAAAGCGGAACTGAAACCCTGGTGTTCCATCTCATTCAATCCCGAAATGGTGACCCCTCTGGGCGTTGTTACTTTATCTATCTCGTCTTCCGGATGCGTTCCTTTTTGAATAAGCAGATCAGCAGCTCCTTTAATGGTTTGAGCCGATATCTGAAGCGCCAGTTTTGCACCAAAACCAATCTCTATCCCACCCTGAGTAGCCGCTCTGATAAAACGCATAGCATAAGCAATTCCGCAAGCCGCAAGCACTGTACTGGCCGCCATCAGTTCTTCAGGAATAATTAAGGCTTGTCCCATTTGGCTAAACAAATCCAACACGAGTTTTTCCTGATCAGAAGTGGCATTAAAAGCAGAAATACAAGTCATGGACTCCCCAATTTCTATGGCCGTGTTAGGCATGGCTCTGAAAATAGGAAATCCTGATCCACAATATGACTCTATCTGGGATGATGCTATACCAGTGGCTAACGACACCAATATCGCGCCAGGTTTTAGAGAGGGTGCAATTTCCTTTACGACCTCTTCTAACTGATATGGCTTCACTCCTAGAAAAACCAGATCAGCATCCTGTACGGCTGCACTGTTATCATCCGTAACCCTTACTCCCTGAGCATGAAAATCACTCAGGAGTTTAACCCGACGCCTGGTAATTGTGATTTGCGCGGGTTTAAATAAATCATCTGCCATTAAACCACCGGCGATGGCTGTACCCAAATTTCCACCACCGATGATGGCAATAGCTCTAACTTCCATGCAGTCTGTTTTTGGATTAATAGTCTTT
>JAEINY010000165.1 GCA_016342595.1 Marinilabiliaceae bacterium | reverse complement strand
TGGTACTCCAGACAAGCTTTGGCTGTTCTACTAACGCTTCACAATGTCTGTTATGCATGGCATTTCCCAACAAGTTAGTCCAGTCGTTTCCTTTGCTGGCCTTCACAGACGTTCTATTCAGTGTAAAAGGAACTTGCTTAACCAGTACTTCTCCGCCCTGAACTAAAGCATTCACCGTCAGCATGTATTCTCCATCCTGACATTCTTTTAAAGGCCATTGTGCCTGCCAGTTCCAATCTGAAGTCGGTTGCATAACTTGCCAATTTTCTAAATCATCAAGATCATGCAAGTCTGGATAATCACCGGATGCCCATATGCGATAATTCACCTTTTGAACCTCTGCTCCACTGTGATACACATTAACAGACACACCTAATTCAGACGGTTCATTAAGCAACAGATCATTGCCAACAGGTGCAACAACCTCAATTTTTCGATTCGCGTATGTCCAACGTAGCATCGAGCTAATAGTACCATTGTCATCTATATTAACAACACGATATGATGATGGAGAGTGATCTATCCCTCCTTTAGCAGCCACTGCTGTTCCGTAGGAAATCACTGGACTATCCCCTCCATGATTCTTCACCATGTTGTTATGCCAATGCCCATATAGCCATGCCTTCAAATTAGAGTTATTGAAGTTAATCGAATCAGTTTCGTCAATTTTAAAAACAAACTGTTCATCATCTGTCAGTAGATCATGATTAAAGATAATTTTTGGTTGAGTTGTTTCATACTTACCTAACAAAGCCTTTAACCATGCACCAATATCCTGGTGAGTGAACGATGGTTTATGATCACCTCGCATCATGGGTGTTACTACAAAAAGGGTATTTCCTTCTTCAAAAGCATACCAGGCAGGCCCGAAACATTTCTCATAAAATTGCTCACCATACTGTCCTTCTACCATATCATGATTTCCCAAACAATAGTAGACCGGCACTCCCATAGTGCTTGAAGTGATATTTTCTGAATGCCACTGCATCCCACGTTTATAACAGATATCACCGGTATGAATGATAAAGGCAGATTGATTCACATCAGCATATTCCCGTACATTATTCACCCACTCTTTGTATTCAAAAGTTTCCGTATCTGATATTTGTATAAAGTTTACTTTTTGCCGCACTTGTTTTGCTGACATGGCAAAAACATATTCCTGCTTCTTTTCGTCTACTGGCAAATACCAGTCAGCACATGAATAATCAGCAGGTTGATAAATAGTTACAAACTTATTTTTACCCCATCCAGGAAGCTCATAACGCCCGCGTTTATCGGTTACAACAACATGAAATCCATCGGACACTTTAATCCCGGCAATCCCTTTTTCATGATTATCCTGAATCCCATTCTGGTTCACATCTTCAAAAACAACTCCCTTAAATCCCTGCTTTACTGCCGCTTCTGAGCTAAAAACAATAAGATTTAAAACTAAAATTACAAGTACTCTATTCATTGCTATTTACTCCTTTAACTTCCCCATCCAAATTCCAGGCTTCCTTAATTTCCAATCCCATCACACTCAAGGCTGTAACGGCTACATCAACTACATTGACCGGTTCTAAAATTTCTCCTTTTTGTACGTCCGGTCCATTAATAACATAGAATATAGTGGTATGTGTTGGGATATCTTTTCCATGCCCAAAGTTACTGCCGCCATGATCGGTAGTGACAATGATATGCCAATCTTCCTGCTCAACATCTTTTCGCCGCTTTATGGCACTCACCATAACACCCACCAAAGAGTCTGCCTTCTCAACTGACTGTACATATTGTTCGCTTTGTAGTGAGTAATTATGGGCATGGCCAGCATGGTCCACATCATCCAATTGAACGAATATTACATCGGATCTCTTCTTTTCAATCAATTCGGCCACCCGATTAGCCACCTTTTCATCCGGCTTGTAGCTTTCAACAATATCAGCTTCTCCTTTTCGAATGATTTTATGAATCGGCGCCCAATTCACCACTGAATAGGTTTTCAGTTTATCATTATGCTCTTTGATTCGATTGAAGAAATGCGGATAGTTTTCAATATTAGGGTTCTTATAGGAATTGGTGGTGACATTATGCTTTTCGTGCCAAACCCCTGTTAACATGCCTGTCCAGCAGATACCACTGCTACTTATTGGATCTGTTTTTGCATTAAAAGAATAGGCTCCACCTTTAACCAAACGGTCTATATGAGGCGTATTGGCATAAAGCAACACATCGGGTTTACAGCCGTCAATGCCGATAATTAACACTTTCTTTTCTTTGGTTTGTGCCATCAGGCAACAAGACACTAGTAAAACAGAACAAAAAACAAAAAACTTCTTCATATTATTGATTTATTAATATTTATACTAATATCCTAAACACATCAATTCCCCTGTTCCACCAGGAATGGTCAGGGTATATTTCACTTTATTATCGCCCATATCTTCACCACTGAGCTTAACAACGTTGCCAGTTGCTCGTTCTACCATTTTTAGTTTCTTTCCGCTGTAATTAGTAAAATCAATCGTTACCGTTACAAGCTGTGCATTTTCAACGGCATCCAAAATTTTCTTATTATCATTGACCGGATTCATGATCATGAAAAACTGATCGTCACTATTTTCAAAAAATCCGGGATCGCCACTCTTCTCCGCTGAAATAATATTGTAATACCCAATAAAAAGATCACCTTTCACATTGGTGTTATTTATTACATTATCGATTGCAGAAATATAATCGTCGGTAGCACTACTCCAATCTTTGGCATCGACTGAACTAACTCCATAAGTATAAGGTGATGACCCGTTAATTAAACTTATATTGCTTGTTTGCAGACGAACAAGATGCTTTCCAATATTTTGGCTCTCCTTGTTACAGGCCACAATAATATCAGTATAATCATTATAACTGCCAGGATTGCCATCTGTCAGTAACATTGAGTCACCATCACGCTGCTTCAAGCGGAAAAATGATTGCCACTTACCACCATATACCCAGGTCATCCAATAGTAGGCACGCAGTTGACTTTCGGTGATATTAAAACCATTCAGCCAGCCCTGTGTATATTGTCCGAATGCCGGTATGTTATCCCTGTTTCCTTCTAATCCCCACAAAGCAACAGACCGGTATTTGCTTAAACGTCTTGCAGTGCCACTGATGAATATCGAATAATTTTCATCACTCAGAAAATAAGTATCATAGGTTAATACATCGGGCTTACATTTTTGGGCATAATCCTTTAACTGCTGAAATGTCCACTGAGGTCCATACTGATTGTTCTGCACCAGAGCATCGGGGTAATGTGTACGTGCCACCTGATACCATTGGTCCAGCTGGTCCACTAAAATAGTGGAATAATCCTCCTCATCTCCAAAAATAATATTGGTCATCTGGGAGGTATAAGGCCTCTTTTTAGCTTCCAGGAAGCCGTTTTGCTTTTCATAATCGGTTGGTAAAACAGGTTCTCCTTCCCCTTTGTATAGATGACCTGAATAGGGAGCCAACTTACGCCCCCACTGCATTTGTGGATTTGCAGCCAGCAACTCACTCTGAAAACCATGACAGGAATTAAATCCCAATATATTCCAATCGGTCTGTGATACCGTGTAAGACCAACCGTCATTGGGATCATATTCGTCGCCTGTCCACACACTCAACTGCAAACCGTGCTTGATGAATAAACGATTGGCATTATATTTTGGAACTTTAACTCCCGGTATCTCATCTTCATCAATATCAACTACAGCCACCGGAGCATAAAACTCATCAATAGCATTATTTACCGGTTTGTATAGAGTATTATAAGTTATTGGTTGATCAAGATCAACATTATCCAACTCGATCCACTTATTTGATTGCTCTCCTTCCACCCTGATTGTCTGAGAAGCGCCTGAATTGTCCTTCCATGACAGACTGACACCAATATCAGTTTTGTCTACAGCCTGTTCAAACCATATCAGATACTTATCTGCTTGATAATCCTGATTTCTGATAGCTCTATTTTTCAACTGCGATATGTAATTCTCACCATAGATCGTCGCATTCTTTACCATTCCATTTGATTGATGACCGCTCGTATTTTCTGTCATAAAAGTGAGCTCGAGTGCTCCTTCAGGGAGTTCATTCTTACTTCCAATTAATAGCTCCAGCACCTTCGAGGGCTCATATTCAGGAATAATTATGGTTACGGCTGTATCTTTCGGCTGTTTCCAGCTCACCGTAATCACCTTAACTTTAGTATCCATCACCCGGTACGTGCATTTTACTCGTCCATGCCCGGGAAACAGGTCCACTATTTCTATTCCGCCTGTTTGACGAAATTCTTCCATCATCACATCATCTTTACTACAAGCTATTGCTCCAACTAAAGTGAGGATGATAAATATATATTTTATACAATTCATATTGTTCAATTACTTATTCAGGATTAAGGTTTTCTTTAATGGCAGCTTATTACTGGCAGTTAACCACACCTCCGGGTTAAGCTCTATGGCATCCGAGTTCACCAAAATAACGGCTTCTATTTCTTTATTGAGCATCCACTCCTCAACAGGGAAATAGTAGGTGTAATTGCCGGTCACCTCGTCTTTATGACAGACACCCGACTCCCAAGTGTTGGCTGGGTAGGAGATGCTTCGGTCGGGTGCTCCCACATACCTTTCTCCAACTTTCAGAGCAGCATAGGCGCCTTCGTTACCATGCTCACCGTTCACTGCCACACAGATATAGGCTCCTTTCTGTATCTCATTCAACTCAAATGAGGCCTTCCATGCTCTTTGGGGTTCAATTTTCGCAAAATCGGCAAACAGATTAGAGGCTCTCCAGTTCTCCCGGTTTACTGCCATCCCGGCTGCATCCAATCCAATAATTTCCGTCATACGATCGGGGAAGCGCGGTATTTTGATATAACGATACTTTTTGTCGGCCGGAAAAATAATTTCAATGTCATCAGCAATGAAACCGCTTACCTGTTCCCACTCTTGCAGGTCGTTTGACACATAGGCGTAAATGCCTTCTTCCGGCTCCAGGGGCTGCAAGGCATATACATCAGGCACCTTCAAAATCAACTGGCTCAGTGCAGTAGACCTCCCCATGTCGATTCTTAGACAACCGCCATTGATTTTAAAATCTTTATAACGACGGCGACACACATAAAAACTTGTCGTTTCGTCTCCGTCAAACAGATATTTGTCCCAAACGCCTCTTTCCACAAAACGTTTCTGATTAAAGAAGGCATCACGCGCGGCTTGCACTTCCAGAATATTTGTAGCACCTGAACGTTGCAACGATCGTACTTCCAAGGCATTATTATCGGCAGCAAAACAGGTAGACTCGTAAAGAGCCATAGCATCGGCAGGTACATCAGCCGGCCTGGCGTTGGCCAATTTTCGGTGCCACTCATTCTTCATCTTGTCGCCTTCGAAATGAACATTTACAGTTTTCCCCTTCAACAATCCATTCACATTTTTTCCGTCAAGGGTGGCGGAAGTGTATACGTCACCTGCATTTCCAAGCGAAACTTTCCGATTACTCCCAGGCGCTCCCAGTAAGTTGATAACAATCGATTTATCTTTCACATTACGCACCAACTGGTATTCTGCACCTTTCACATAAGGCTCGCACTCTTCTTCTGACGATACTCTTATAAGGCATGTCTTAAAGGGCAATACCTCAATATCGACTGATTCACCATACTTAAATGAGCCATAATAAAAATCGTTCGGATGATGTGAAAAAACTTTCACTCGTTCATTTCTCTCCGCCATACCAATCTCTGAGTCCAACGAGATGGTATAAGTTGTCGCTTCCCAACTATTATTTCTTAAAGTAATCAGACGTGTCTGGTTATTACCTCGCGAAACGGCATTAGGTCCATAGTTCTCCTTCGGCAATACCATTCCGTTAACCATTATATCACGATACTGACGATGCAAGTTGAAAATCCGTGCCAATTTTGCATATTCGTCATCACTGAGCAGCCAAGGATTTCCATAGATCTCCGGGGCCAGTATCAGGTTTCGGTTAAAGGCCTGAAGAATCAGCTCATCATCCCAGGCATCCAAACAGGATGAAATACAAACACCATGATCTTCGGTCAGCCGGCTAAATCTGGGAGGAAACCCACGAGTTAACGCGCCGGCCCGATGATGTGGAGCTGTTGTTTCGTTCCAAATATGACAATCAGTGTATGTCTCAATGCCTTCCCACAAAAAAGTTGTTGCATAGGGTAAGCCTTTTGTTAACCCTAAGCGGTGATTCAATAAGATTAGATCAGGACTGTATTTTCTACACTTCTTCATCATCTCAATAAAGGCATCTTCTTTCTCTAATGGAAGTGGTCCACACACCTTATCGAATTTAAAGAGTTCAAACTCAAACTTTCGGCACAACTCTACCATTTCATCAATTCGCTTTTGGCGTTGTTCGGGTGTATCACCAAATCCATCAGGGCCACCCCAAACACCCAAACGAATACCCAGCTTTTTCGCTTTTTTATAAATCGGATCAAAACCATTGGGAAACTGACTCTTAAATCGCTCACTTCGGGTACTTCCATAAAATTTTGCCCCGTCAATGGCACCGGCATCAAACGCGTAGATATCCAGCTGCATGCCATACTCACTCCTCAGCCACTCGAAGAATGCCAGGTTAATCAGGGTATGCTCCTCGGTAGCCCCTTCGTTTGTATTATTGATCCAGGAAAAATACTGTGCCCTAGATGGCGTTGTTTCATCCGCCCCAGGAAAGACAGACTGTTGGGCAAATAAGGCATTCACCCATAAAAAAAATAATACAAACTGAATGTAAACTTTTATTCTACTCATATATTCTTTATTTAACATTAACTCCAACATTTCCAAGATTGGCTAAACAAAAAGAGAGCTGACCGAAAAGAGGCCCAATGGGTAGCCTGCTTGCAGACAGCTCTGTACTTTTTAGACCAAAAGAAAAGAAACTACTTACCTAATAATAAAACGTTTTCGTGTGTCTTTTTTACCACATTCGACTTCTAAAACATAAATTCCATACTGAAGGGATGGCAAATCTAACGTCAACACATTATTTCCCTCGTATACTTTTTGTGCCTCCTGCAAAACAGCCTGTCCGCTTAATGAAAAAACTCTCAATTGTACCACTTCATCCTTTTCTGAGCACATCTTCACATTAAGCTTGTTTTCCCTTACCGGGTTGGGATAAACAAGGATACCACACTGCCTTTCTTGAGCCAATGGTGTCCCTTTTTCTTCCCAAGTGGCTGATTTCAGATTCTCCACCTTGACAAATTCCCACAATTGATTATTAGCTGTTGGATAATACATCTGATAAACATTTGCGCTGTTATCAAGAGAAGCACCCTCTACTTCCAACGCTTTATTACTAAACACTGATATAATCCTATAATACTTATCATGAACCCATTCAATCCTCCATTTTTGATTATCATTGTTTAACCATGACCACTGTACCACATTCCCTCCATTATCAGGATTCCAACCATAAACATCCAATACTTTTCCCGAGTGCCTAGCAATGATTCGAAACTTTCCACTTTCGACTGGTTCAATACTCCACTGCTGATTCTGACCATTGACATACTCCCACTGATAAATGTTAGCTCCATCATCATTTGAGATACCGGCTACATCCAATACCTTTCCACTGTGTTTGTTGACTATTTTATAGTAGCCCGGTTCCCCAATCGGATCAAATCCTATACCTGTGGTTTTAATATGAACATATTCGCCGTTGGTCCAGTAATAATTAGCCGTACTGTTCACATCACTTTGGGTAACCAGAGAACCATAGATATTACCAGCCAACCCTAATATTGAACCATCTACCTGTTTTATCTGCACCCATGGATCATTAGGCCTCCTGTAATCTTTAGCATAGATGGTAATAATTCCATTCGCTGCATTATCCACTTTAAACAGTCTGTTAAACTTAGAAATATTCAGGAATTCCACTTTTGTTTGCCCATTGTTTAAAGAAGCACTTCGCTGCATGTAAACAATTTTATCCTTCTCAGGAGCCCAACCAATGTATAAAAAATCATCCCCCCGGTCTTGTCCGGCACGTAGCATGATACCTCCAGTTGGCCCAGTACCATTGATATAGCTAGTATAAAACGGATTGGAATACCAATTGTCATCTAACCATAGTTTTCCAACTCTTCTCACTCCAGCTTCGATGGTAAATGCGTTGCCCGCTGATACTGCTTCCATTATACTCAACAGATCCTGGCTATTTGGTCCATTGTTGTCAAAAAAACCACTTCCTTGAATATTGGCATAGGTATCTCTATAGAAACCTGAAATATCAGTTGGTAAATCTAATCCACCAATATTGTTTAACTTAAAATAAAGACTTTTATTTCCAATATCCGCCAATGGTTTATACAAATATGTATATCCCATATCTGCTCCACCATAGGAATCATTATATCTTTTCCGGAGACTATTTGAATCTTCCCAATGTCCTTCATCAGCATAGGTAAACCAGCCATTTCCCCAAAAGTTACCACCGCTGGCCCCCATGCTTTGTCCAATGTGATACATCAAATCTATATTATTCTCCATCTGACCCTTAACAACTAATTCTTCAATGGGTACAAGCAAATAGGCAGCATTTGAAGAATACCCCCAATTACTGGCCACATAACCAACAGAGGTCGCCTGCCGGGGTGCATCAACTTCATCAGCACTGTAATTCGCACCTGAAGGATAATAATCTATTCCCCTATCATCGATCCATTCATTTTGTACAAATATGGCATGTCCATGGCTTTGGGTTAATAAATTGGCTGCACCGTTGGAACCTACCCAAACGTGAGGATGCGTACCTTCATGTAAATGCAAAGTGTAGGTTGAAGAGGAGTAGGTATCGAAGATGTTCATGTCATCATCGCTCGCCCAAGGCGTTCCCCAAGTTGATGTCCCATGAACAGTCGTCAATGCTCCTTTTACTGCACCTGCCTTATCTACTACCACTTCTATGCTTTCCATATCATTCAAGTGATCACCGGCGGGCCCTTCTATTTCATTGTATGTATGATAGATACCATACTTTAAAATATAAAAATCACTCATTTCGAGCAGTGAGGCATATACAATGGGTGTTACATCATGAATTGTCGTTGTATTCATACTGCTTACATCCATAGCCAAGGTAGTACGTGCCCAGTTACTAGCACTTGCCCAGATATCATCATCGTCATCATAAGTTCCCCAATT
The DNA here is from genome assembly GCA_016342595.1 of Marinilabiliaceae bacterium. Taxonomy (GTDB): domain Bacteria; phylum Bacteroidota; class Bacteroidia; order Bacteroidales; family Marinilabiliaceae; genus JAEINY01. The sequence continues at coordinate 5,011 of JAEINY010000165.1, read as the reverse complement.
TTTATCATGATCAACCCTGACCAACATGTCCTGTCCATCATAATATTCGGAGGAAACATTTACGCCCATGTGTACTACAGGCGCGTATCTTTGCAGTATCTGATCGCGCGTTAAGATGGATATATCCTGCGCGTTAACTGAATTAGAAAGAATCTGCAGAATAAATATGCAGAAACCTCCCATTAACAATTGGGTAAAACTTTTTTTCATAAAATTGGATTTTTTAAAATCAATTCCTTCCCCTCTTCAACAACTCATATAAATCAGATCAATCCAAAAATGAAGAGGCCGGAATAAAGTCATCTGATCAGTGAGATGTAAATAACTTTAGACCAACCTCCAAACTTCCTAATGCACCATACAATCAGGAATTACTTATTTTTCAATCTATAAGCTAGTAATACACTACTTATTTGTACTCAATAATCAATGAAGCAGACTCTTCGCCAACATTTACATCATCACCAGCTTCATCTCCTTCTGCCGACCAAGTTTCTGCTTCTCTACCTGATCCACCTTTTCCTTCTTCAATAGAAAGAATAAAGGTCATGTTACCACCTTCTGTCCAATCCTTATGATTAATTATTTCTTGCACGATTTCAGATAAGTCAACTGTTCTTTGTGCTTCATCACGTTCATCTTTAACCGTCCATGGAGCGATATCCCATAGCACATTCGCACTTGTTTTAGTTCTACTACTAATGCTAAAAGGAGTATCAGTAAATTCGCCTGTATCTTTTGCTTCTCCATAAATACGCATCTTACAAGGATCACTACCAGTATCATCACAGGTAAATTGGATGTAAGCTTTTGTTACAACAGCTCCTTTAGGAATATTTATTTCTCTAAAACGTGTACCAACATACTGATAGCCAAAATCCCCATCAATATCACACAACTCCAAGTCACTGCTAGTCAATTCCATAAGTCCTGCAGGAGTACTTAAGTAAGCTTCTTCGGCTTCTTCAGCATCATCATTCACATGCTTTAGGTGAACAGTTAATAAATTCTCTTTGATTGTGAAAGTAGGCCCCACTACTTTGTCTGCTTCACCTACCTGAACAGAAACAGGGCCAGTAGATGCACCCAATGGTACTTTTGTGATTAATGAAGTGGTTGTGCCACCAGTTACTTCAGCCTCAATGTCACCAAAAAAGACTTTGTTATCTGCAGTCACCGCGCTAAAATTAGCACCGATTATGGTTACAGCAGTACCAGCAGTACCTTCCGTAATACTCAAGGAAGTAATGGTTGCCGAAGGAATTACTTTTTCATCATCACTTCCACAACTAACCATCCCGGTTAAAAGCAACAAACAAACAAATGTATTCATCAGCAATGAACTGACACCAACTTTTCTTTTCATAGATTCAAATTTTGTTTTCATAATTTTTGTGATTTAGATATTTAACCATTTTGCAATTGGTCGATTAATTTGCTTTTAATTCTATTCTACTTCAGAAGCCACATCTTAGTATCCCAGTTGTCTGCTCCTTGCCTGGAGACAGCTACCTCGTAATTTTTTTTGTTATATACACGTTCATCTACTGGATATCGCAGTCGATTTGGTGGTACACCATTATTAGCTGTTGAAGCATCAAAGTTTAATCTCGGTAGTCTGGTTCTTCTCCATGAGAAATAACTCTCCATATCCAAGTAAAGAGCCAACCACTTCTGAGTGGCAATTAGTTCCAATTTTTCACTTTGAGATCCGGAAAAGACAACGCCTTCCTGAGTTAAGTATGCACTATCCCAGTTCGACATCGCCTCCAGTTTACCAGCTCCTTGTTCAATACCAATGTCTAAACGCTCTTTTTGATAGTTATACGATGCCTCAATACCCTTTTCATAGTATTGCTTTGCGATAGAGGTTCCTCCGCTAATCCACCCTTTCTCAGTGGCCTCTGCTAAAAGAAATTGGAGTTCAGAATAGCTCATCCATACAACCTGTATAGCATAATTGGTTTTTGATTCAAAAATTAGCTGAGATGTTTTAGATACATTACCTGACGGATTCCTTTTGGTCCCGGAAGGAATCCCAACATAATCTCCATCTGTAGGTCGCTCTGCTTTAGCTGCATACATTTTAATTCTCTCATCATCAAATTCTAATAACTTATCAATGAAATCCTTACACATATACACATCATTCACAAAGAATAAACCATCATTATTCCTTGGATAATAAACTTCTTGATTAAAGGTAAACGAAGGTTGATCCTCATTACTTTCCATCAAGGGATAAGTAACCGGATCGCCTAATATTTTCTGCAATTCAGCCTTTGGATCTACCTGACCAGACATAGCCATCACAACCCTCACTCTAAGCGAATTGGCCAACTTTTTCCATTTCTGAATATCATTATCCAGTATAAAATCACCTTGCAGAGCAAATGATCCTGTTCCTAATAGTTGGTTAGCTTCTTCCAAGTCTTTAAGTATACCGCTAAAAATGACATCTTGCGAATCATAAGCCGGCTGATTCTTACCATGGTGGGCCAGTCCCGCCTCACTATATGGTAAATCCCCATATAAGGAGGATGTCACATAATACATCCAACTTTTTATTACTAAGCCAACACCTTTTTCATTCTCTTCTCCAGGTTTTGCATTATTTATAATATACTCTACATTTGCCAGCTCATCATAATGTTGTTCCCACCAATCCTCGTTTGCATCTCTTACCTGTAAAAAATGATCCCAATGTTTAAGTGGATACTCAGTGTAATTGACCATTTTATTAGTCAAGTCGTACGAATTAATGGCATACTCGAGTGACAAGTCTCTTTCAATACCCATGAACATTCTGTTTACAGGCACTTTTGTTGGATTATTGAGATCCTTATTCACATCCTCCAATTCATCTGTGCAAGCAAAGAAACAGATCAAAGGAATAACTAAAATATATTTAAAATAGTTCATGTACATTGTTTTATTGATTAACATAAATTCGTCTAACATTTTAGAATGACACATTAAGCGTTAATCCATAGCTGCGTGCCGTCGGATAGGTGTATCCTCCCGTATATCCAGGTATACCACTGTGAAATACATCGGCATCCTGGTTTGGCACGTTATCCCAGACAAATAAGTTTCGCCCTACCAAAGAGATCGAAGCACGATTTATAAATACTTTCTGAAGCATGCTTACCGGCAGATTATATGCTAAACTCAATTCTCTAACTTTTATATAACTAGAAGAAAAAATGTTGTTCGTACTAATGTCTCTCCAGTTGGTAATTAACTTAGCCTTAACATCATCTCCTTTTATTACTACATCATTAGGTCGATAGGTTCCATCGGTATTAACAATTACGCCATCACCCAAATATCCATTATTTCGCCATTCAGCCGTTTCTTTATTGAATCCTGCACCGTACATGATGTTTGTTGCATTGGAGTAAGTAACCCCTCCTTTCCTCATATCCAGCACAAAACTTAAGCTGAGATTCTTGTAGTTCAATTTATTAGTAATACCAACAATAAAATCCGGATTGGCCTGACCTAAATATTCAACATCATTTTTTCTGATAGGTGTACCGCCTGGTGAAAATACCTTTTGCCCATAATATGGACTGGTAGGATCTTCAACAGTAACCTGCTTATAACCGTATACTCCCATGATTGGCTTACCTACTTTAGCCATTATTTTTTCACCACTGTCTCCATATCCGGCTAGTTCATACTGCTCCATTCCTTCGGCTAAACTGATGACTTTATTTCGGTTGGCCGAGAAATTAACAGATACATTCCAATCGAGATTAGGCTTTCGGATTGGGCTACCACTAAGCGTCATTTCAATACCACTATTTTGTATCTCTCCCGCATTCGCCACTCGACTGGTAAAACCACTTGATTGTGGCAATGTTATTGGAATAATCTGGTTAACCGTGGAACTGGTATAATAAGTAAAATCATAACTCAACCGGTTATTAAAGAAGCTACTTTCTACTCCGAACTCATATGATGTAGTAAGCTCAGGTTTTAAGTCCGGATTTTTTAATCCATTAGCTACGGCAGAACCAATAAAACCCTCATATTGTCCATCTCGGGATATTGTAGTAACAAGATTATGTGCTGCAGTTCCTTTTCCAACCTGCGCAATACCGCCTCTTAACTTCAACAATGAAATCCTATCTGAAAGGTCTAATATCTCGTTCATCAAAATGCTGAAACTTGCCGACGGATAGAAATAGCTATTATTACCTGAAGGTAAAGTACTCGACCAGGAGTTTCTTGCTGTCAAAGCCAAGTAAACCCTATTTTTGTATCCCACATTAGCCATTGAAAGCAAGGAATATTCTCTTTTTTCCCAGAAGTATTCACCCACTCCAGTTGCTATGGCTGAATTATTTAAGGAATATAGGCCAGGCACAAGCAGTTCGTTTGAACTACCGGAAAGGGATTCGCCTGTTGAATTACTGCGGTTAGCCCCTACGCTTACTTCCAGGTTCCAAATGTCATCAAAATTATTATTGTAGGTTAATAGAATATCGGTATTTGACACTCTTGTTTCAGATTTCTCACGAGTTAACCTTGGCAATTCAACAACTCCACCAAATGGATACATATCCGTTGTAGTAGCCATCGTAAAATCATCCCCATGCCTTAACAAAAATGAAAGTTGATTAGTGATTTCATAATTAAGTGCCACGTTACCAAAAAAACGATCTCTGGCTAAACTCGCCTTCACTTCATGCGCCAGGAAGTAAGGATTATTATGACCTGTCCTCCAATTGATCTGGTGTGTTCCTTCCAACCCTGGTTGCCAATAGTTCTTAAGTTGATCCATGTAAGCGCCCGGCATCATCCAAGCCAATACATAATTGATAGAGAAAGGGCCCCAATGCTGTCTTGGACGGTTACCACTGGTTGTTTTCACGTAATTAAACGCGAAGTCCAATTTTACTTTCTTTGATAATTCAGCATTAAAACTGGCTGCCAAACTTCTCCTTTTTAGATCAGTCCCCGGTTGCATCCCCTTTTGGTTCATATCACCAATTGAAAACCT
>JAEINY010000164.1 GCA_016342595.1 Marinilabiliaceae bacterium | reverse complement strand
TATGCCCACTCAAACGCACACCTCCTCTCCTTCGAGGAGAGGACCGATGAGAAGTGATTATTGCCCACATAGAATTGCAAAACTACCAAGGCTTAGAACACTTCATCCTAACCATCTCCTCAAAAAGAAGCAATATACGTCTCACTGGTTAAGATACATCTTATCACGAGTATGCCTAGTTCTGCGCACACCTCCTCTCCTTTGAGGAGAGGACCGAGGAGAGGTGATTATTGCACGCTCGAATTGGATCTAGTTTGTGGGGTACCACCTCATCCTCTTCTTTGAGGAGAGGACTGAGGAGAGGTGTTAAGTTTACAGTCAAATAGTTGAAGCATTTATTGTTTCACAAACAGCCTGAATATGTTTTAGTACTTCTTTCATATTATTCACAACCTGATCATTTGTAAATCGGATGACCTTAATGCCCAATCGTTCCAATTCAGCCGTTCTTGCTTCATCATAGGTTCTTCGAAATTTATGTATTTCTCCATCCACTTCTATTACCAGTTTCTTTTCATGGCAATAGAAATCAGCGATGAAAAAATAAATGGGGTGTTGTCGCCTGAATTTTAATCCACACAGTTTTCGGTTTCGTAACCTCACCCACAAAAGTTTCTCTGCATGCGTGATATTTTGCCTGAGGTTTTTCGCTTTCCGTCTAATATCCGCATTGGCCCCATAAAAAAGGTTATCAAAGTTTTCCTGAGACATATAATTAGGATTTAATCATTAATGATTTAAGTTATATCAAATCGAAACCATATTCAAGGGTAAAGAAGAATAGTTGTACCTCATCCTGGCCTTCTCCTAAGGAGAAGGAATGTGCGTTTCATCAGTGATGCAACAGTTCATTCAAGAGTATGTCCACTTCTGCGCACACATCCTCTCCTTTGAGGAGAGGACCGAGGAGAGGTAGTGCACACTCGAATTGGATCAAAATTTGTAGATTGTCACCTCACCCTCTCCTCTAAGGAGAGGGCGAGGTGTTCAAGAAAAATGCACCTCCTTCTTGAATTAATGACTTGTCTCATAGTTATTAACTCAGAAATACGATTATCTTAGCGGATGATAAAGTGATGATGATGTATTTAAATAACTCTCATTTCAATACCCTCAATAAGTCCGGCAAAGGACTCTACGAATGTTGGATCAATTGATTCAACCCAACCTGCTATTATCTTTTATAAGCTTATATTTTTTCAATTCAGGAGATACATGTCTGGTGATGGTTGTATCTGCTAATTACAGGTAGTCATTGACTATCTTGTCGAATGATCGGAAAAGGGTCACCAATGATATAGGCTTCAAACACAATTTATAATTCTTAAAAACCCTGTTTATGACAGGCATTGTATTTGATATTAAACGTTATGCTGTGCATGACGGGCCTGGTATTCGCACCACTGTATTCCTGAAAGGATGCCCTTTGCGCTGTTGGTGGTGCCATAATCCGGAGAGTTTTTCGGTAGAGATACTTCAGGTGCCGCGCTCTGTGTTGTTAGATGGTAAAACCATTGAAACGACCGAGACCATCGGTAAAGAAATGGAGGTAAAAGAGCTGATGGAAGAGATTCTGAAAGATACCATGTATTATGAAGAGTCGGGTGGAGGTGTGACCTTTTCAGGTGGTGAGCCATTGATGCAAACGGACTTTGTGCAGGCTGCTATTCGTGCCTGTAAAGAGGCCGGATTACACGTGGCAATAGATACATCGGGTGTGGCTTCCCGGGAGCAATTCGAACGCATTGTGGATGATGCGGATCTTTTTTTATACGACATCAAGCATTTGAATGATCAAAAGCATCAGAAATATACTGGTGTATCCAATCGTTTAGTGCTGGATAACCTGGCTTTTCTGCTGGATCAAAAGAAAGAAGTGATCATCCGTTATCCGGTGGTGCCCGGCATTAATGATGAGGAGCAGCAGTTACTGGCGCTGGAAGAACTATTAAAGCGTTACGGTCATCAATTGCCCGAGCTGCACCTGTTACCCTATCACGCCATTGCGCGTGGTAAATACGAACGTTTCAAGTTACCTTATAAAATGAATGGAACAGAGGCATTATCTAAAGAAGAGGTGTTGCCTTATCAGAATCGATTCACGAAATTGGGATTAAAAGTGAAGATTGGCGGGTAATCGTTGATCCGCTTCCCGCAAGTAACTTGTATTTACGATTAAAGTCAGAACAAAATGAACAATAGAATACAAAAACTCAGACAGCAAACACTGGAAGCAGTAAATTGTTTATCGGTTGAACGTGCCTTGTTATTGACCGAGTTTTACCAAAGTCCGGAAGCCAGGGAAATCTCTATTCCCATGAGACGCGCCATGGCTTTTCAATACATTATGCGCAATAAATCGTTGTGCATGAATGACGGTGAGTTAATTGTGGGCGAACGGGGCCCGTCGCCTAAAGCCACTCCTACTTATCCGGAAGTATCATTGCATTCGGTGCAGGATCTGGAGATTCTGGATCAGCGACCTAAAGTCTCGTTTAAGGTGGATGATGAGATGAAAAAAATCTATGAAGAGACCATCATCCCATACTGGAAAGGCAACAGTAACCGTGATAAGATCATGGATTTAATGTCGCAAGAATGGAAGGATGCCTATGAAGCAGGTGTCTTTACCGAGTTTCAGGAACAACGGGCACCCGGGCATACGGTGTTGGATGATAAAATATACCGCAAAGGGATGCTGGATTTCAAAGGGGAAATTCAACAATCCATCGATGCATTGGATTTCATGAACGACAACCGGGCGTATGATAAACTGGAGCAATTGAAAGCCATGGATATCGCGTGTGATGCCATCATGGGCTATGCTGAACGCTATGCTGAAGAGTTAGAACGACAAGCGAAGGACGAAAAGGATCGCAACCGACAAGCCGAATTGTTGGAAATGGCGGGTATCTGCCGTCAGGTGCCGGCTCATGCACCACGTACTTTTCATGAGGCCTTACAGTATTACTGGTTTGTCCATTTAGGCGTTATCACTGAGGTGAATCCGTGGGATTCGTTCAATCCGGGACGATTGGATCAACACCTGCTACCTTTCTACGAGAACGATGTGGCAGAAGGACGCCTGACCAAAGAACGCGCCAAAGAGATACTGATGTCCTTTTGGGTGAAGTTCAATAATCAACCGGCTCCGCCTAAAATGGGTGTGACGGCTAAAGAGAGTAATACCTATACCGATTTTGCACTGATCAATGTGGGCGGTGTGAAAATAGACGGCAGTAATGCGGTGAATGAATTGACCTACCTCATTCTGGATGTGATTGAAGAGATGCGGCTATTACAGCCCAGTTCGATGGCGCAGGTGAGTAAGAAGAATCCGGATCGATACATACACCGTGTTTTGAATATTACCAAAACTGGTTTTGGTCAGCCGTCCATCTTTAATACGGATGCCATCATTCAGGAGATGCTGCTACAAGGCAAATCGGTTGAAGATGCCCGTCAGGGAGGCGCTAGTGGCTGCGTGGAGACGGGTGCTTTTGGTAAAGAGGCCTATTGGTTAACGGGGTATTTTAGTTTGCCCAAAGTGTTGGAGATAACCCTGCACAATGGAACGGATCCGCGTACCGGGAAAATGATCGGATTACCAACCGGAACTTCTGATTCATTCAAGACCTTCGAGGATTTGGTGAATGCCTTTGAGCAACAGATCAATCATTTTGTGAATATTAAACTGGAAGGCAATAATAAGATTGAAAGCATCATTATGCGCAATCTGCCGGTACCATTTTTATCGGTTATCATTGATGATTGCATTCGCAACGGACAAGACTACAATGCCGGTGGTGCGCGTTACAATACCTCCTATGTGCAAGGTGTGGGCGTGGGAACCATCACTGACTGCCTGACAGCATTGAAATACCATGCGTTTGATCAACAAACCATTTCATTGGAGCGATTTGTGAAAGCGATGGATGATAATTACGACGGTCATGAAGAGTTTCGTTATGAACTGATTTATAATACCCCTAAGTTTGGCAACGACAATGATTATGCCGATGAGCAGGCGCGGACTGTCTTTGAGTTATTTTATAATGCCGTGAATGAGCGACCCACAGCTCGTGGTGGCCAGTTCCGGATTAACCTGCTGCCTACAACCAGTCATGTGTATTTTGGTCAGATGATGATGGCCTCGGCCGATGGACGCAAAGCGGGTGATACTTTATCAGAAGGGATATCGCCGGTACAGGGAACCGATCGGAAGGGGCCGACAGCGGTGATTAATACCATGGCGAAACTGGATCATATCCGTACGGGAGGGACTTTGTTGAATATGAAGTTTGCCCCTCAGTTTTTCGAAGGTCAAGAAGGGATCAATCATCTGACTCAGCTTATTCGGAGTTATTTCCGGATGGATGGGCATCATATTCAGTTTAACGTGGTGAATGCCGATACCTTGCGGGAGGCTCAAAAATCACCGGAGAAATACCGGGATTTGATTGTACGAGTTGCCGGATACAGTGATTATTTCAATGACCTGACACCGGAACTGCAAGAAGAGATTATTCACCGTACAGAGCACGATAGCTTCTAAAGCAATTATTAATGTTTAATTATTAATTGAAGCCACACGTGGGATGTTGATGTAAATTTCAATTTGAACAACATATTGGTGAAAGTTAACCCCTAAGCAACAAACAATACCTCAACTATAATGTTGCGAAGGAGAGAATGGTCAACGGATCGGCTCTCCTTTTTACAAAATCTACAAATTTTACATTCTTATGCTTAAGCAACTATTTATTGCTATTGGAGTCATCATAGTTCTGGCGGCCTGTGAGCAGAATCCGCAAACTTTTGAAACATTATTAGCCAGTGATAATGACCTGGTGGTGGATTCCATTGCCGCTGATACAACTTTATTTGAAAAAGCCCGGTTGGTGTGGTTCAAGCAGCCCATCGATCATAATCATCCGGAGAAAGGCTATTTCCGTCAACGTGTGTGGGTTTCTCATCGTGCCTTGAATGCACCGGTGGTGATGGTGACAGAAGGGTATGCAGCACCTCGTAATTACACCACTGAGTTGGCCCGTTTGCTGGAAGCCAACCAAATAATTGTGGAACACCGCTATTTTGATAAGTCAGTGCCGGAAAATATGGATTGGAAATACTTGACAGTGGAGCAAGCGGCCAATGACCACCACCGCATTATTCAGTTTTTTCAACAACTCTATAAAGGCAAGTGGGCCACTACCGGCATCAGTAAAGGCGGGCAGACAACGATCTTTCACCGGGCTTTCTTCCCCAATGATGTAGATGTGAGTGTACCCTATGTGGCACCCATCAATCTGGCCCGTGAGGACCAGCGCTTATTCGATTTTTTCCATACGGTTGGTACTGAAGAAGAGCGTCAGAAAATCAAAAACTTTCAGAAGAAGGTATTCGAAAAAAGGGAGGAGCTGGTGCCTCTGTTTCGTGAATATGCCGAAAGTCGTGATTATACTTTCCGCATGGGTGAGGAGAAAGCTTTTGACCTGGTGGTGCTGGAATATCCGTTTTCATTTTGGCAATGGGGTAGTTCGGTCGATAATATCCCAGGTGAAGATGCCACTGTTGAGCAGTTGTTTGCTCACCTTCAGCGCGGGAGTGACATTGGTTATGTGTCCGATCAGGAATGGGAGCGCATCAAGCCCTTCTTTTACCAGGCATATAAAGAATTGGGTTATTATGCCTATGTACCCGGTGACTTCAAATCCATGCTCAAAGGATATGCCCAGGATACCATTAGTAGTAGTTTATTCGCACCAGGTGGCGATACTTTACGATTTATTCCGGAAACCATGCATTGGGTGATGGAGCAGTTAAAGAAGAACGATCCTAAGATAGTGGCCATCGTAGGCGAGAATGATCCATGGGGATGTACTTCCTTGGAGACAGATGGTTTGAGGAATACGCTCAAAGCGGTTCAGCCAGGTGGTTCACACCGCACACGTATCAATACTTTACCGGATGCGTTAAAGCAACAGGTGAGCGATCAGTTAAAAGAGTGGATGAAGTAATGATTTGATTTCTTCTCTTATAACTAATAAAAAAAGGCTTCCTGTGAGGGGAGCCTTTTTCATTGGGGTTAAGATAAGATGGGGTTAGGTATTAACGGATATTTTAATTGTCTAATTTCCTCTTTCTACAGTTATAAAATCTATTAACCGGCTCACATTGCTTTTACTGTTTCCGGCAAAAACATTATTGCCAATAATAAACAATGGGCGTTTCACAAAAGTATAATCTTCCAGCATCAGGTGGCGAAAATCCTTTTCAGTCAAATTTTGCAGATTCAACTTTAACGCCCGGTATTTACGTGCCTGCTTATTAAAAATAGCTTCGTAACTACCGGCTCGATTGGCTATTGCGTCCAATTCATATGGTAATAGTGGATTTTCTTTAATATCTACCGATTCAAACACCTTGAAGCTTGTTATTTCCTTCAGGATACGTTTGCAGGTGTTGCACGATTTTAAATACAATACTTTTTCCATTAATGCCTTGATCCTGATGTATTGGTTCGTTTTGCGAAGGTAAATATAGGTAATGCGGCAGCTATACCTTTTCGATTGTACCCTTAAAAAAGTCGGGTTTTTATGAATGCTTAAAAATCTAGGATAAACGCGGTGAAATCATGGATGTGCGATTGTACACGAATAGTACCTCCCAGACTAATAATAATCTGCTTGGACAGGCTGAGTCCAATACCCGAGCCTTTTTCTTTGGTAGTGTAAAAGGGTACAAATATTTTATCGGCTATTCCCGGATCTATGCCGGGTCCTGAGTCTGTGATGGAGATTGTATACCCATTATCGGTTTTGGTGATAACTTCAAGGTGTATTTCTTTATCCGTTTGTTCAGCTAAGGCTTCACGAGCATTTATTAACAGATTAATAATAACCTGGCCTAAAAGACCCGGGTCAGTATCTACATCAATAGGTGCAATTTGAGTAATGAGTGAGATTTGATTCGCTTCAAATTCTTCTTTCATCAGGTTGCAGATCGAGGTGAGGAAATCAGGAAGGAAGATGGTTTTTAGTTGTGGTTTGGGTAATTGGGCTAATTGGCGGTAGGCTGTTATAAATGTCGTTAGCGCTTCATTTCGCTCCTCTATCATTAGTAATCCATCAGTGGTTTTCTTTAAATCCTGTTCAGTAATGGTCGTAGGTTTTTTTTGCTCCACGCGTTGACGGATAGCACTGGTTAAGGAGGTAATGGGCGCTATGGAATTCATGATTTCATGTGTAAGTACGCTGATAAGTTTTTGCCATGATTGAACTTCTTGTTGTGCCAGTTGATTTGTTATATCCTGCAGTGAGATTAGCATTAACAATTTGTTTCGCACCATCAGTTGAGCGGCCGTTAAATCCAGCGTCCTATATTCCTTTCCATTCCAATACTGATGTGTGATGGGGTGACTAAAATTGGGGTGTTTAATTATTGTCGCCAATTCATGATCTTTGTGTTCAATTTGCTTAATATTATGAAGGTGACCAATACCCAGGAGTTGACAGGCGGCTGCATTGGCTGCCGAAATGCGACCATCCGCATCAATGGCTAATAGACCGGATGCCGCATGTTCGATCAGGTGTTTATAAAATTGATTGTTGGTTTCCAATCTTGTTTTCGTCTCGTTTATGGAGTCAACTAAACTTTTCAAGCTGGAATGCAGATCTCGCAATTCATCGTTCGTACCTGCCGGTGGGATGGTGATGGTGGTGTCATCACTCTTCAGATTTTCAATGATGGCCGCCATTTTGCGATTCGTCCTGTTGATATAACGGATTAACTCCCAAACCTGATACAGTAAGATTAAACTTAAATTTATCCAGACCATATAAAATCCAGTGCTCAAGGCTATAAAAGCAATGGCAAAACAATTTGCAAGCATGGCCATCACGCGGAAAAAGAGTCGCCTGAACAGGTTTTTAGAGATCATATTTATTCATTTTATTGTAAAGTGTTTGACGGGTAATGCCCAATTGAATGGCGGCTGCTGATAAATTTCCGCTGCTTTTTTTCAAGGCATTGGTGATCATCAGTTGTTCCATCTCTTCCATGGTATTAGGCAATTGCATCGTGCTTGTTTTTGATGGATTAAAACTGAAATCACCATCCGTTATTAAACGCCCATCACTAAGTATCACGGCTTTTTCGATGGCATGTTGCAATTCGCGTACGTTCCCGGGCCAGTGATACGTTTTCAGTTTCTTTAGGGCACCACTGCTGAGCTTGACAAGGGGTTTATTATACTTCTGGCAATATTTCTCCAGGTAAAAATTGGTTAATAACTCCACGTCACCATCGCGTTCCCGAAGCGGTGGTATCTCAATTTGAATGGTATTGATGCGAAAGAAAAGATCTTCACGAAACAAGCCCTCTTCAATCATCATTGGTAAATGTCGGTTGGTAGCTGTTATTAGACGAATGTCTACTGGAACTGGCTGGTTACCGCCAACAGGTGTAATGGTGCGGCTTTGCAAAACGGATAAAAGTTTAGCTTGAAGCGGACTGTTCAGGTTAGCGATTTCATCCAGAAAAAGATTGCCTTTATCGGCCGCTTCAAATTTACCGATACGTTTATTTTTGGCATCGGTAAAGGCGCCTTTCTCATGTCCGAATAATTCACTTTCAAAAAGGGATTCAGCAATGGCCCCCATATCAACGGTGATCAATACTTCTTTAGAGCGGGCTGAGAGGCGATGGATTTCGCGGGCTATCAACTCTTTTCCAGTACCGTTTTCACCGAGTAAAAGGATATTCGCATCAGTGGCCGCCACTTTTTTGACAATGTCCATCACTTGTCGCATGGCTTCTGAAGTACCAATGACAGGGGAGAATGGTTGATTAATTACTTCCAATAACCGGTTATTTTCATGTTCCAGTTTAGTCACTTTGCGGTTGGACCGGGTGAGTTTGATGGCTGTCTGCAGGGTGGCGACTAATTTCTGATTATCCCAGGGTTTTAGAATGAAATCGGTAGCCCCTTCTTTTATGGCTTTGACAGCCAGATCGACATCTCCATAAGCTGTAATAAGTATGACGGTGAGGTGAGGATCTCGTTTTTTGATTTCACTTAACCAATAGAGGCCTTCATTACCCGTGTTTTGACCTGTTTTGAAGTTCATATCCAACAGCACTACATCATATTGGCTGGTTTCCAACTCGTGGGGGATGACATTGGGGTTAGACACGCTCTTGACGTGTTTAAACATATCCTCCAATAAAAACTGAAGAGCTGATAAAACACTCTTGTTATCATCTGCAATTAAAATGCGTGCATCCGTCATATGGCTCTGTTTTCTTCAATCAAATCTAAATAAGAATATTCTTCAATTCATAAAAGTGTCAAAAAAATTGACAAAAACATGTAAAAATATTTTACGTTATGCCTCTTTGTTGATGCGATATCATTTCTTGAAGCGGCACACAGTCAGTGAATAATGCATGTTGGTATAGCATCTGCAATTAAATAGCCGTATTGTGTTAGTCAACATTTGGCTTGCGACTCATTTCAAAAGCAATTGAGGGCTAACGATCTAATGGAAATAAGCAACATGGATAAGATCATCACCAAGAAAAAACATCTGCTAAATAAGCGAAACGTCCTGATGGTATTGGGAGGTGCTGTGTTACTGTTAATGATTTATCAATTTACATGGGCAGATAAGGGCAGTAAATCAGTAAATATAGAAGAGTTAACGATTGCTGCTGTCGAGGAAGGGATGTTTTTGGATTACGTACGTGTGATTGGACGTGTAGAGCCCATTACCACCATTTATTTAGATGCTGTGGAAGAAGGTATTGTGGAGGAGAAGTTGGTGGAAGAAGGGGCGATGGTGAAAAAGGGCCAAGTATTAGTTAAGTTAAATAACAACGATTTGAACTTGCGAATTTTGGATAGTGAAGCCCGTTTGGCTGAACAGATGAACTTTCTGCGAAATACGCGCATCACCATGGAACAGGAACGCATCGATGTGAAACGCGAAATTATGAATCTGAATTACGACGTGCGTAAATTGAAACGCTGTTATAAGCGTGATGCAGGATTTTATAAAGAGCAGTTAATCGCAGAAGAAGATTATCTGCAATCAAAAGAGAATTATGAACTGGCTACGGAATCCTTGAAACTGATGCATATGAAGCAGGATCAGGATTCCCTGTTCCGTGTGACGCAAATCATTCAAATGGAATCCATTTTGGAAAAGATGATGAGGAATTTGAAGCTGGTTCGACTTAAGTTGGATCAGCTAAATATTAAAGCACCTTTGGATGGTCAGTTGGGAATGTTGGATGTGAAGGTTGGAGAAGCCATTGATAAAGGGCAGCGCATAGGTCAGGTAAATGTATTGACTGAATATAAGGTGGTGGCGCAAATTGATGAACATTACATTGAAAAAGTGAGCATTGGTTTAGGAGCCGGTTTCAAACGCCAGGGCGTACATTATCAACTCAAGGTGCGCAAAGTGTATCCCGAAGTACGGGAAGGTCGCTTTAAAGTGGATTTAGTTTTTGAAGGCGAAATACCTGCCGGGATTAAATCCGGACAGACCTATCATACAAATTTGCAGTTGGGCGAGGAAAATAGTGCCCGCATGATTCCGGTGGGGGCATTTTATCAAAGTACTGCAGGCCAGTGGATTTTTGTAGTGAGTAATGATGGTGAAACGGCTTTTAAACGCACCATTCGTACGGGACGAAAAAATCCGGATTATTATGAGGTGCTGGAAGGATTAGAATCGGGTGAACAGGTGATTATTTCGGGCTATGATGCATTCGTGTCACATGAAAAGCTCGTCATAAAATAATCCCTTGATTTGAAGATGATTCAATTTGGAAATTGATTAATGTGATGATTTGAAGATGCTAAAAGGCTGAAACGCAATAGGCCAGCGCGATGATCAGGGTAACTGAATATAGAAATTTGCCGCGCAATCACTAGTGCTACAAATTGCAAGTTTAAGTATTAATTAATGGTGCAACCTACTGATATATGAAACACCTAATTACACTATATCAACTGCTTCGCAGTTTTTTTAATGGAACCACGAATTTAACGAATTACACGAATTTGTTTTCCGCCGGAAAACGTTAATTACCAGAAATTTTAATAATTCGTTTAATTAGGGTAATTCGCGGTTTAAAGAAAAAATTTATTTGATTGGAAGCAAAGTAAAATAATTACTTGAATTTAGAATTTGAAGCACTAGCCTGTTCGATTTACATACACTCATGCGCCGATAAATGATGAACAGGAAAAATAAGAACAAACAAAAAAATAACATGATACGAACAGAAAAACTGGAAAAAGTATTCCGGACTGAAGAGGTCGAAACAACGGCACTCAACAAAGTTAATATTCACATCAAACGCGGCGAATTTGTGGCCATCATGGGGCCCTCGGGATGCGGTAAATCCACCTTGTTAAATATTTTAGGGTTGCTGGATAATCCAAGCAGCGGACAGTACTATTTTAATGATACCGATGTGTCGGGATTTAGAGAGCGTCAACGGACCAACTATCGCAAAGGAAACATAGGTTTCGTTTTTCAAAGTTTTAATCTGATTGATGAATTAACCGTATTCGAAAATGTGGAGATGCCGTTGATTTATTTGAAAATGGCCGCCTCAGAACGGAAGCAGCGTGTCATGGAAGTATTGGATAAGATGAAAATCAGTCATCGGAAAAGCCATTTCCCACAACAGTTATCAGGTGGTGAGCAGCAGCGTGTGGCTATTGCCAGGGCTGTTGTAGCTAAACCGGCATTGATTTTGGCCGATGAGCCGACAGGTAATCTGGATTCTAAAAATGGGCAGGAAGTGATGGATTTGTTGGTTAGTCTCAATGAAGAAGGGACGACCATTGCCATGGTGACCCATTCCAATCGGGATGCGGGTTATGCCCACCGGGTCATTAACTTGTTTGATGGGCATGTGGTATCGGAGAAAGTGATGAATTTAACCAGGAGTGAAGAATTGAAAGACATTGTAATTCACTAAAACCAGCTTTAAATGTTTAAGAATTATCTGATAATAGCCATCCGTAACCAGTTGAAACGAAAAGTGTTTTCACTGATTAATATCGTCGGTCTGGGCATCGGAATGGCAGCTTCGTTACTCATTCTCAATTACGTCACATTTGAGACCAGTTACGATGATATGCATGTCAAAAAAGATCATATATATCGGGTCACCAGTAAATTTTACGAAGGTAAGGTAGAGACCGAGCATTTGGCTACCAGTTCGTTTGGTTATGGTACGGCCATGATCAATGAATTGCCCGGCATTAAAAATATGGTTCGTGTAGCCATGCATGAAAATGAGCAGGTGGTTTCGTATGAAGATATTAAATTCCGTGAACGAAAAGTTTATTTCGCCGATAGTACCTTTTTTAACCTTTTTTCTTATCCCCTTATCAATGGTGAACCTGGAGAAGTATTGTCGCGTCCAAATACCGTGGTGATTAGCCGTTCGGCTGCACAACGTTTCTTTAAGAATGAAGATCCGATGGGAAAGTTGTTAAAAATCAGGACACAACAGTTGGAGCGCGACCTGGAAGTGTCAGGTGTGTTTGAAGATATGCCTGCCAACTCTAACCTGCATATGGATTATCTAATATCTTGGGAAACATTGGCGCCATGGATTCGCGACTTCTGGTATTTGCACGAAGTGTATACTTATGTTGAACTGGAATCGGAGGAATATGTGGCAGCTATAGAAGAAGGCTTTCCGGTATTGGCTGAGAAATACAAAACAAACATGGCTCTAAAAAATAAAATATGGGCCATTGATCTGGAGCCTTTGGAAGAGATTCACCTATTGCCCTCCAAACCTTATGAACGTGAGGTGAAAGGAAATGCAAAAGTGGTAAATGTATTGATTCTGGTGGCGATAGTAATTATGCTAATTGCCTGGATTAACTATATTAACCTGACTACTGCCCGATCGCTGGAGCGTGCTAAAGAAGTAGGAGTGCGTAAAGTATCGGGTAGCAAACGTCGGCAGCTTATTTATCAGTTTATGATTGAATCGATGCTGGTAAATATGTTGGCGCTGCTGATAACTTTTACCATTTTGCAAGTATCATTTTCTACTTTTAATGCGTTAACCGGTAAGGTACTCTCTTTTTCGTTGTGGAGTAATTTCAGTTTCTGGATGTGGTTGGTTGTCGTATTCATTACAGGAAGTGTGCTGGCAGGATTGTATCCTGCATTTGTATTGTCATCGGTTAAACCTATCGTAGTTTTAAAAGGTAAATACAACCATTCTCGTGGTGGTGGTCTGCTAAGAAAGGGATTGGTCGTATTACAGTTTGTGGCTTCGCTGATATTAATTGCAGGGACTTTAATTGTTTCTAAACAGGTTGATTATATGCGTAACCAGGATTTGGGAGTGAATATCAATCAAATATTGGCCGTGCAGTTTCCGGCTCATTCGCCAAACATGCAACAACGCATGACATCCCTTCGCCAGCGTTTGGCGACATTTCCTGAAGTAGAGAATGTAACAATTTCCGGAGTTGTACCTGGAAAAGAGGTTGGATTTCTCTTGGCCAACAGAAGAGTGGAGGAAGATGAGCGTTTTAACAGGCTATATGAAATGTTGCCTGTTGGTTATGATTTTATTGATATCTATGAATTAGAAGTCATTGCTGGTCGTGGTTTTTCCCGCGATTTTGGAGGCGATCGGGAAAGATTGGTAATTAATGAGGAATCTGTGAAGAACCTTGGTTTCACCACTAATGAAGAGGCCATTGGTGCTCGTATTATGTTAGAGTTTGGAGGTGAGCCCATGGAAGTCATTGGGGTTATAAAGAATTATCACCAGCAGTCGTTGCAAAAAGGATTTACACCAATAATGATGTTGATGCATGATAAGAATGATTGGTTATCGCCCAGGTATCTTTCAGTTAAAGTTGATGGGGAGCAGGCTCTACAAACACTTAAAAAGGTTAAAGAAGTATGGATTGAGTATTTTGCTGATTCTACGTTTGATTATTTCTTTCTTGATTCTTTCTTTGAAGAGCAGTATAGGGCCGACCGTCGATTTGGAACCATTTTTACGGTGTTTGCTTTATTGGCCGTGTTTATTGCTTGTATGGGATTATGGGGGGTGGCCATGTATGAAGGAATATTGCGAACTAAAGAAATTGGTATCCGAAAAGTGATGGGTTCCGGTACCGTAGATATTTTTCTCTTGTTGGCCCGCGATTTTATGAATCCGGTGGGATTGGCTGTTATCCTGGGGGCACCATTAGCCTATTACATCATGGATAGCTGGTTGGATCAATATGCCTTTCGCATTGCTATGTCGGCCTGGTACCTGTTGATTCCGGCCTTAATTCTAATTATTATCTCCATGGCCACGCTGGCCAGTCATACCTTTAAAAC
>JAEINY010000163.1 GCA_016342595.1 Marinilabiliaceae bacterium | reverse complement strand
AATAGTCTTTTAGCTTATAAATTTAAACATTTTGTTCCAAATTCCCTGCTAAAAGCCTATTTTTCTACCGATTGATCCATGTCAATTTTAATATGCCCCCAATTCTCACCCGATTTGATGCGATAGAGCTGCATCTCACTTATGCCAAATTGCTTAGCAATTAACTTAAGCCGGGTTTTACGATTGGGATCAAAAATTTTCTTTTTCAAACGGATCACCTGCGTGGCTGTCAGCTTATGCCCTTCTTGTGTTTTCCGCCCCTTTTGTTTTTCCCTGGCTTCTAACACAGTCGGGTTTTTCTGCTGATGAGCAAACATTTCATCCTTGCCAGCCCATTTCAGATTTTCCACGTAGTTATTGCTTTTGTTGTAATCCAGGTGGATTACATACTGTTGATCATCAGCATCCTTGGAGAGGAAATATTCCGCCACCAATTTATGCACGTAAAACGTCTTTGACTTGCCAAATGGTCTCAGCGGGAGCGTTGGATACCCTCTGAGTTTGCCCCCTCTAATGAAGGAGCCGTTTTCCATGGAGTCAGTAAAACTGATGATTCTACCGTAATTCGAGATCCCATAACGCTTTTTGAGTGCGCCCTCCTCGAATTCGATTTCGTTCCATTCTTCATTCCAGTACGACCTTAACATTTTCCTACAGTATAACAAATTAAGTATTATTCACAGCATCCTGCAGACTACTCAATAGATAGTCAGCATGAACCTGTAAAAGGGTCATTGGAGGTAATAACCTGATTGTATTGGTGCCGGATACTCCTGTAAAAATACGATTTTCATTTAACAAATGCATCCTTAAAGCACTAATATTTTCATGACACTCAATTCCTAGCATCAGACCAACTCCCCGTAACTCTTTGAATGTAGGTAATTTTTTAAGATTTCCCAATAAATAATCTCCCATTAGTCTTGAATGGTCAATCAAACTTTCAGCTTTCATCACCTCCAAAACGGCTAAGGAAGCGGCACAAGCCAAATAATTTCCACCAAATGTGGTCCCCAAAAGTCCCTTTTTTGCTTTGAATTCGGGAGCGATCAACACCCCTCCAACGGGAAAACCATTACCCATACCTTTTGCTACCGTAATTAAATCCGGCTGAACATCGGCATATTGAAAGGCAAAAAACTTTCCGGATCGCCCATAACCCGATTGAATCTCATCTAAAACTAAAACGGTCCCATATTTAGTACAAACCTTTTTTAATTCCTGAAGAAAAGCAGCATCCGGCACATGAATACCTCCTATTCCCTGAATACCTTCAATGATCACAGCCGCCACATCTCTTTGTCGAAGCTCCTCTTCCACCTTTTCAAGATCATTGAAAGGTAAAATAGAAATCTCGTGATGTGCATTGAAAGGAGAAATAAGCGCTTGATTATCTGTTGCTGCTACAACACCAGAGGTTCGTCCATGAAAACCTTTTTCAAAAGCAACAACTTTACTTCTACCCGTATGAAAGGATGCTAATTTGAGTGCATTTTCATTGGCTTCAGCACCTGAATTACAAAGAAACAGATGATAATCCGGTAATTCACATAACTCTCCCAGCTTAGTAGCTAATTCATGCTGCATGGGATTTTGAACCGAGTTACTATAAAACCCAATCTTATTAATTTGAGCGGTCAATCGCTCCACATAATGTGGATGACTATGACCAATGGAAATAACGGCATGCCCACCATAGAAATCCAGGTATTTGTTACCCTGATCATCCCAGATAAAACAACCTTCTCCTTTTACCGGAGTAATATCGAAAAGTGAATAAACGTCGAATAATTTCATTGTTGATACCCTTCCTTTGGCTAAAACTGAAAGAAGTAAATACAGAAAATTCCAGTATTACTTCAAATCAATTTTAACTGGTGAATCTAATAAGTAATACTATAGTATATTAGATCGAATTTATGCAGAGACAGGACCAGCAGTGGATCAATGCTATGCAACAGGCATGTTGTGGTCCTGTCAAAATCTTGTTTAGTTGGGATGTAAGCACCGTGGGCCGTTGCCCACGATACCTAAATGCAATGATCTTCACACAAAGAAGAAGAATGAACACCTAAATTTAAACCAAATAAATAACCTCCGACTAAAAAGCCACAGGTTTTAGGCGAAGACCGGTTGCTTCATCCAAACCAAATAAAAGATTCATATTTTGTATCGCTTGTCCGGATGCCCCTTTTAAGAGGTTGTCAATCAGACTAACGATGTGTAATTTCGTTCCGTATTTCTTCACAAACAGAATGGCTTTGTTCGTATTCACCACTTGTTTAAGATCCGGATTTTTAGTAGTCATCACTACAAATGGATGATCGTTGTAATAATCAGCAAAAAGCTCATTAGCTGTTTCTTCAGATAAATCACAATCCATATAAACAGATGCCATGATCCCTCTGGGATAATTACCCCGCATGGGTACGAAATTGATGGCCTCTTTAAAATCAGGCTGCAACTGCAACACTGTTTCACCAATTTCACCAAGATGTTGGTGCGAAAAGGATTTATAAACCGACACGTTATTATTACGCCAACTAAAATGTGTCGTATCACTCGCAGCTTGCCCCGCTCCCGTTGATCCGGTAATGGCATGTACATGCACTTCACTCAATTTGCGAATCGCAGCCAGAGGCAATAGTGCCAATTGAATAGACGTCGCAAAACATCCCGGATTAGCAATCCGATTGCTTTGTTTTATCTGCTCCCGATTGCATTCAGGCAATCCATATACAAAACCTTCGGCAGCTTCGTTTAACCGGAAATCATGACTCAGGTCAATGATTTTACCTTTATAATTCGAGGGCAATCCATGTACAAAGTCTTTGGAACGACCATGTCCCATACATAAAAAAAGGACATCAACTTGATTCATTTCAGGTTTAGTATCAAAAACAAGATCAGTATCACCAATCAGATCGGTATGCACATCACTCACCTGTAACCCACCCTGGCTATTACTCTGTACAAAACAGATCTCTGCCTGAGGATGATTCAGCAGCAAGCGGATCAGTTCGCCTGCAGTATATCCTGCACCCCCTATGATACCAACCTTAATCATTGCTCTTGTTTATATCGAGTTGCCCCTTATTAACAGCATTATATATTTTCAAGGGCGTTGCAAGAATAGTGGTAAAACCTTCCACATCCTGAGCAGTCCATGCTTTATTCATTTCGCCATACTCACCAAAAGTGCTGCTCATTAAATCATGATCCGATTCAATACCAACTACCTCAAAACGGTATGGTTTTAATTTAATGATGACTTTTCCTGTCACATTTTGCTGAGAACTTTCCAGGAACTTTTCAATATCACGCATTACCGGTTCCAGGTATTGTGATTCATGCAAAAACATACCATACCAGTTAGCTAACTGCTCTTTCCAATGTATTTGCCATTTGGTCAACACATGTTTTTCCAACACATGATGTGCTTTGATGATTAATAGCGGAGCGGCGGCTTCAAATCCAACCCGTCCTTTGATACCTATTATGGTATCGCCCACGTGCATATCCCTTCCAATGGCGTAAGGAGCACCCAAGGACTCAATTTTTTTGATCGCATCAATCGGATTGGCAAATACCTCTCCATCTATCGATTTGATTTCACCTTTAGCGAATTCAAGAACAACTGTTTGCTCCTCTTCTTTCTGAAGCTGGCTTGGATAGGCCTCTTCCGGTAAAGTTTGATTGGAGGTCAATGTTTCTTTTCCACCTACACTGGTACCCCATAGTCCTTTATTAATGGAATATTCCATCTTAGACCAATCACGTACCACACCACGTTCTTTGAGGTAATCAATCTCAGCCTCACGTGAGAGTTTCAAATCACGAATGGGCGCTATTATCTCAATATCAGGAGCTAATACCTGGAAGGTCAAATCAAATCGAATTTGATCATTACCAGCACCAGTACTCCCATGTGCAATGTATTTAGCACCTATTTCACGAGCATAATCAACAATCGCCAAAGCCTGAAAAATACGTTCAGAGCTGACCGACAAAGGATAGGTGTTATTTTTAAGCACGTTACCATAAATCATGTAACGGATACAGCGTCGATAGTAATTCTCAGTCACATCCAATGTAGCATGCTGCTGCACCCCCAACTCATAAGCTTTGGTTTGGATGTCTGATAATTCTACTTCGGAGAAACCACCGGTATTGGCAATAGCCGAATAAATCTCCAGCCCCTTTTCCTCTGACAGATACTTCACGCAAAACGAAGTATCCAAACCGCCACTGTACGCTAAAACAACTTTTTCCTTCATCATATTTATTTAATCGTTTTGGAGCTACTGCTTAAAACAAAGCTATTAGCTTGCTCCAACTATTCTTAGCTGATGCGTTATTTATCTTTTTTTTTCCTTTGAGCAAAGACTTTTTCAGGCTTGACAACCGTTCTGCCACTTTTCCATTTTTCCTACTAAGTTCCTGTCGTTTGTGTTCCCAGGACGGATCAAACAACATACCTGTACATAAACAGTGTTTGCGATCTGTCCTGACCAAAATATCATAATTGACACAACTTTGACACCCCTTCCAGAAATGCGCATCGTCAGTTAACTCTGAAAATGTCACGGGTCTATAACCCAGTTCTGAATTAATCTTCATTACAGCTAACCCTGTCGTTAAGCCAAATATCTTCGCCTGAGGAAATCGCTTACGCGATAATTCAAACGCTTTTCTTTTAATAGCTTTGGCCAATCCGTGTCCTCTGAACTGATCCGAAACGATTAAACCTGAGTTGGCAACAAACTTTTCGTGACCCCATGTTTCAATGTAACAGAAACCAGCAAACGTCTCCCCATGCAAAGCAATAATGGCTTTGCGTTCCTCAATTTTACTGAGGATGTACTCCGGACTCCGTTTAGCAATCCCTGTACCGCGCACTCTAGCTGCATCTGCAATGGTTTGCAAAATCACGCCCACATAATTAGTGTGCTCATCGGTGGCTACAAAAATGTTGAATTCACTCATGCTTTATCTATCAAAGCGTTATAATATCTTCTCTTTTAAGCCGGGCATAAACAATGACAAGGCATTGATCACATCCGTTTTGGAGATGCCTTCACGGCTGATTATTAAAATACTGTCGTCACCGGCAATGGTTCCTAATATCTCATATGGGCCATGACTATCTATAACCGACGCAATACCGTTGGCAAATCCTGGTCGCGTTTTCATAATGGCCATCTGACCCGAAAACTCGATGGATTCCACCCCACTCACCGGAAATTCATCATGACTATTTTCTTCTTCCTGTTTAACGGCTGATTCCGGAATAACGTAACGGTATCCGGTTTCAGGGTCTGGCACTTTTGCCACTTTCAGGTATTTCAGGTCTCTGGATAAGGTCGCCTGGGTAATTTGATACCCTTCACTATCGAGCAATGCCAGGAGATCCTCCTGAGAACTGACCTTGCGTGAGCTGATCAGTTGCTTTATCGCCATTAATCGTTGTGCTTTTATTTTCATTCTTCTTGGGTGTATATTTATTCATTGGCACTGCAAAAATATGCAATAAATATTAATCTCAAAGTAATTTATTGCAAAAAAAATGTATTTTTGCATGACAATAAATATTCAAAACCCATTAAACGAGTTCTGAAAGTGACTATTTTCGGTATATATACGAGAAACAGATACAGTTCATCCCACCTATTGTTTTTATTCACTTTCTCATTCTTTTCCCGTAACTTTTCCTTTTCGAAGTATCGAAGTATAAAAACCGGGCATTCATGTATAAAAATGTGGCCAGCCCTCTCAAAAGGAATCTATAAAAATGTTAAAAGAATTAAAAGCTGTATAAATATTTATACAGCATTGCCGAAACCAATACGTATATAATAAATCAACATAACATGAAGAAGAACGTCAAAAAGGTAGTTATTCTGGGATCTGGTGCGCTTAAGATTGGCGAAGCCGGCGAATTTGACTATTCAGGCTCACAAGCACTGAAAGCATTAAAAGAAGAAGGTATCGAAACGGTTTTGATCAATCCCAACATCGCTACCGTGCAGACCTCCGAAGGGATCGCAGATAAAATCTATTATCTCCCGATAACTCCCTACTTCGTGGAAGAAGTCATCAAAAAGGAAAATCCGCAGGGAATATTACTTGCATTTGGCGGTCAGACGGCATTGAACTGTGGTACGGAATTATACCTCAATGGCATCCTTGAAAAATACAATGTGGAAGTATTAGGTACGCCTGTACAATCCATTATTAATACTGAGGATCGGGAGATATTTGCCAACAAGCTGAAAGAGATTGACGTTAAGACACCCATCAGTATTGCCGTCACCTCAGTAGAAGATGCTTTAAAAGCGTCGGATGAAATTGGTTTCCCAATAATTGTGCGTGCTGCCTATACATTAGGTGGAATGGGGTCTGGCTTTTGTAACAGCCGGGAAGAATTAATTGAACGTGCTGAAAATGCTTTTTCCTACTCCAACCAGATATTGGTAGAAGAATCGCTCAAAGGCTGGAAAGAAATAGAGTATGAAGTGGTGCGTGATGCCTATAATAACTGCATCACGGTTTGTAACATGGAAAACTTTGATCCACTGGGAATCCATACCGGAGAAAGTATCGTTGTGGCACCTTCACAAACGCTTTCCAATACCGAATACCACAAATTACGTGAACTGGCCATCAAAATCATACGCCACATTGGTGTAGTGGGTGAATGTAATGTACAATATACACTGGATCCTAATTCGGGAGATTACCGGGTAATTGAAGTTAATGCGCGATTATCACGCTCCAGTGCCTTAGCCTCGAAAGCAACTGGCTATCCATTGGCTTTCATTGCAGCCAAACTGGGATTGGGATACAGTTTGCATGAATTGAAAAATTCGGTAACAAAAACGACAACAGCATTCTTTGAACCAGCACTGGATTATGTGGTTTGTAAAATTCCACGTTGGGATTTAGGTAAGTTTACTGGTGTCTCCAAGCAATTGGGCTCCAGCATGAAAAGTGTGGGAGAGATCATGGCTATAGGCCGTACTTTTGAGGAAGCCATTCAAAAAGGATTACGAATGGTAGGTCAGGGTATGCACGGTTTTGTAGGCAATCAGCCGTTAAAGTTTGAAGACATCAAAGAAGAACTTGCTAAGCCAACCGATCAACGCGTTTTCGCCATTTCAGAAGCGCTGCAGGCAGGACTCTCCGTTGATGAGATTCATGACCTCACAAAAATTGACAAATGGTTTCTGGAGAAACTGAAAAATATCACGGATCACAAAAACTTTCTGGAACAGTACAATGAACTATCAGCTTTGCCTGATGATGCTTTATTGCTGGCCAAGAAAATGGGTTATTCCGATTTTCAGCTTGCACGATTGGTGCTGAAAACACCATCCAGTGATATGGAAAAAGGCTTATTAGCAGTGCGTCAGTTCCGAAAAGAAAACGGCATTTTACCTGTGGTGAAACAGATTGATACCATGGCAGGTGAATTCCCGGCCCAAATTAACTATCTGTACTTGACTTATAGCGGTACGGAACATGACATCGATTACGAACAGGATGGTAAATCGGTGATTGTATTAGGCTCAGGAGCTTACCGAATTGGTTCATCGGTTGAATTTGACTGGTGCAGCGTCAATGCACTCAACACGGTAAATGCTCAAAATTACCGCTCCGTGATGATCAACTACAACCCGGAAACGGTGAGTACCGATTATGACATGTGCGATCGTCTTTACTTTGATGAGTTGTCACAAGAGCGGGTGATGGACGTCATTGACCTGGAAACACCAAAGGGCGTGATTGTTTCCGTAGGGGGACAGATCCCGAATAACCTGGCCATGAAACTGCACCGTCAGAATGTGCCGATTTTAGGTACTTCTCCTGAAGATATTGACCGGGCTGAAAACCGTCAGAAATTCTCATCACTACTGGATGATTTAAAAGTGGATCAACCGCGTTGGAGCGAACTGACTTCCATTGATGACATCTTTAGATTTGTAGATGAAGTGGGATTCCCGGTACTTGTACGTCCATCGTATGTGCTTTCCGGTGCCGCCATGAATGTGGTATCTAACAAAGACGAATTGGAACACTTCCTGACTTTGGCTGCTAATGTGTCTAAAGAATTCCCGGTAGTGGTTTCTGAATTTATTGAGCAGGCGAAGGAAATCGAGATTGATGCCGTAGCCGATAAGGGTGAAGTAGTGGCTTATGCCATTAGTGAACACATTGAATTTGCCGGCGTCCACTCAGGTGATGCTACCATCGTATTTCCTCCTCAGAAACTATACGTAGAAACCATTCGTCGGGCAAAGCGCATTGCCAAAGAAATTGCCAAAGGCTTGAATATATCGGGTCCTTTCAACATGCAGTTACTGGCCAAGGATAACGATATCAAGGTAATTGAGTGTAACCTGCGGGCTTCTCGCAGTTTCCCATTTGTTTCAAAGGTTTTGAAAGTAAACCTCATCGATATCGCTACCCGCGTGATGTTGGGACTTCCCGTTGAAAAGCCTGAAAAGAATTTATTCGAACTGGATTACGTGGGTATCAAAGCGCCGCAATTCTCCTTTGCCCGTCTGCAGAAGGCAGATCCGGTATTAGGAGTTGATATGTCCTCTACCGGTGAAGTGGGCTGTATTGGAGAAAACTATTACGATGCCGTCCTGCAAGCCATGTTGGCAGTAGGCTACAATATCCCGAAGAAGAACATTTTGATTTCCTCAGGCCCGGCCCGTTCCAAACTGGAAATGTTGCAGAGTGCACGTATGCTGAAAGAACGCGGTTACAACCTCTTTGCCACCGGCGGAACACATAAATTCTTTGCTGAGAACGACGTAGAAACGACACTACTGCATTGGCCAAACGAAGATCAAAAGCCGAATACAGTGGATTACATACGTGAGAAAAAGATTGACTTGGTGATTAACATTCCCAAAAACCTGACTGAATCAGAGTTGAAAAACGGTTATCGGATTCGGAGAGATGCCATTGATTTCAACATCCCTTTGATTACCAATGCGCGATTGGCCAGTGCTTTTATCTACGCTTTCTGCAAGATGAGCATAGATCAGATCAGTATTAAGAGTTGGGATGAATACCAATAGAAACTAAATCAATTATTAATGTTTAATTATTAATTGAAACCCCCGCTGCCGACTTTATGAGTTGGAGCGGGGTTTTTATATTTTGGTATTTTTCATTTGCAGACCTTAAGGTTTTTTAAACCTTAAGGTCTATATTAAAGAAATCATATTCTCTTAACTTAATTAACCTTTACGATCCTGGAGCCTCCTGATAGGATTTCGTTCACGATGGTGACATCCCCATTATAATACAAGGTACTACCGCCACTGGCATTCACCTCAATTTCCTGATTAACGGTGACGTATCCCTGACTGCCTCCGGATAAGTATGCAACCAGCTGATCCGTGGAGAAATCATAATTCCGAAAACTACTACCTCCGGATGCCCCCACCCGAAAGGTATCGGACTCACCTGTAATATCAATCCGTGATCCTCCACTGAGCTCAACAGCCAAACCAGCAGTATGTAGATCACCGGTAAAACCACTGCCACCAGACAACTCCACATCCACCTCATCAGCCATAAGTTTATTTTCCAGAGTAATTACAGAACCGCCTGAACCTGCATAAAGATTCACATGCTTAGTTGTAATATAAACATTCATGGTGGCGGGACCCTGAATTGACACATTGCTTTTAATCTTAATTATGAGCCGATTATCAGTTTTATAAAGTTCAATAAAAGCATGTATATTATCGTCTGCCTCTATTTCAATTTCTTCTTCTGTCTCGGAAAATGTTACAAAAACTTTGAATCCATGTGAAATAATCAGTCCGGAATAATCCGAAAAGTAATTGCTCACGCTAGTGACAGTACCGGAGGGTGTTACCTCATCGTCACTGCTGCATCCGGTTAAAGCCACAAAGATAGCGCAACTTAAGAATAGGATTATTGCTTTCATAAGCCTCAATTTGATATTAATATTCTTTTAATACATCCTGGTAAAACCCTACTATCAAATATAAGACAAACCATAAAATGAAAAGTTGCGCAGTATAACCCTCTTTTTTACAATGAAAATCGAACTAAACTGCAAAGAATTACTTATCAATTTCAAGCAATAAAAATGACTTTCCTCCCACCTGAATAGACTCTCCTTCCAGTGATACTTTCTCTCCAGTCAAGACATCCGTTGCAGAAGTGGCATCTCCAATCACCTCCGCTTTAAATGCAGTCAAATCAACGGCCTTCTCATCCTTGTTCTTATTCATTACCAGCATTACCACTTTTTCATCATCATATCTGAAAAGGGTATAAACACCTGATGCAAAAGCGGGGCCAAAATGCTTTAATTGACCATTGTGAATCACCGGTGTCACTTTTCGCCAATTCAACAATGTTTTCATAAAGGCTTGTGCTTCCTTCTGCTCACTCGTCAAACCTTCACCTGTGAACGCATTGGCGGCATCACCTGCCCAACCACCCGGATAATCAGAACGTATCACGCCATGAGAATCAGTTCCGGGATTCGTCATTAATATTTCTGTTCCATAATATATCTGTGGAATCCCACGGGTAACGGCAATATAAGCCATCCCCATTTTAAAGAGCTCGAAATCTTCATTGATCTGGGTATAAAAACGGCTCATGTCATGATTATCGGGGAATGTCACCAACTGAGTAGGATCGGCATATACAAAATCATTGGCCAGGGTATTGTACAACTTAACCAATCCTTTTCCCCATTGGCTGTCATCCTCATTCAGGGCATCCACTAAGGCCTTCTGCAATGGAAAGTCAAAGACACCTGGCATCCAGGAAGTATAGCCATCGGCATTTTGTTTTCCTTTTTGCCAATAGGCCACAATGGTGGGATTAACAGACCACTCTTCACCCACAATATTAAAGTTCGGATATTCCATCATCACCCGGCGTGTCCATTCTGCCATAAAATGTTTATCCGGGTAGGGATACGTATCCATACGGATGCCATCCAATTGGGCATACTCCACCCACCAGATACTATTATAGATCAGGTAATCGGCCAGCAATTCATTGCGTTGGTTCAGGTCTGGCATGCTTTCCACAAACCAGCCATCCGCATGCCTTCTTTTATCATACTCCGACGCATAGGGATCCTGGATCGTCTCACGCATATGCGTGGTAGGTTTCCAGCCATCCTGATAGTTGAGCCAGTCATTGGTAGGCAGATCATTTATCCACCAGTGTTCCGAACCACAATGATTCAGAATCATATCCATAATCAATTTGATGCCATTCTTCTTAGCTTCTTTGGATAATTTCAGATAATCTTCATTGGTCCCATAACGGGCATCTATCTTATACAGGTCGGTCATCGCATACCCATGGTAAGAAGTACTGATCATATTATTCTCGATCACCGGATTCAGCCAAAGGGCAGTATAACCCATGTCGCCAATATAATCCAGATTTTGAATAATCCCTGCAATGTCACCACCATGACGACCATTGGGATCCTGAC
This sequence comes from Marinilabiliaceae bacterium, assembly GCA_016342595.1. GTDB lineage: Bacteria > Bacteroidota > Bacteroidia > Bacteroidales > Marinilabiliaceae > JAEINY01. Next base: position 2,897 of record JAEINY010000163.1, on the reverse strand, counting down.
GATTCACCTGCTCTGTCATACCCGGCATGTTATCATTAGTCGGATCCCCGTTAGCAAAACGATCCGGCGTAATAAGGTACATCACATCCGAAGTATTGTATCCCTCCCGCTGTGCCGATCCTTCTTCACGCTCAAACAATTGATAGGAATAATTCAATACTATTTTACCTTTCTTTGTGAAGTTCAAATCAAATGAGCCGGGTTTCACATTTTTATCCAGCTTGAGATAAAGAAACAAGTAATTGGGTGATTTCACCTGAATGCTACGCTCCAATGTCACACCTGGATAATCAATCATTGGCTTTAGTTCAGAGATATTCTCTCCATATACCAATACTTGTAGATTTGCATCTTCCATCCCGGCCCACCAAAAGGCTGGTTCCACACGATCAAGCTTTACTTTTGCCCCAATTGTGGCTGTGAGCAATAAGCCAACAAATAACAGTTGTAATTTCAAAAATCCTTTTTGCATAGGTTTACTTTTTATTGTTTGTAATTAATCTTCTTTCAACATAAACTCCAACGGGATATGAAGCCGTTCCTTCCAGGCATCCTCAGTATGGGCCGCTCCCTCAAATTGTTGAGATAAGAAATTCAAGTCCTGCTGATACCCTTTTTTAAGCAGCATCGCATCCACTTTCAACTGATAAGGCTCATACAAGGAATCGAGTGTAGCCGTACCATGATCAAAGTATATTTTGTGAGTTTCCGGATTAGGTAAATTATCTGCTACATATTTCAGTGAAATGCCGTTTATAGCCGGCCAATGAGTAGACATGCAGATAGCACCTCCAAAGACACCCGGATATTCGCAAATAGCATAACAACTGATCAGTCCGCCCATACTGGAGCCCATAATAAAGGTGTTTTCCTTACATGGATAGGTACTATAGGTAGAATCAATAAAGGGTTTCAGTTCCCTGACAAGGAACCGGAGGTAGTTATCTGCCAATAAGCCCTTCTCGAACATCCCGGGATGTACATTGCTATGTTTAGCTTTCAAAATCTTTTCTTGTTTAGATTTGGATACATAATCCCATGCGCGTTGGGGAAAATACTCTGCGTGACGTTTATCGCCATTGTTCCAGATACCCACAACAATGCAGTCTCTGATTTTATCTTCATTCATCAGGCGAGTCATCACCTCATCAACACCCCATTCCTGTTTATTCCAGGTAGTCGTGGCATCAAATAACATTTGACCATCCTGCATGTATAGGACCGCATAGGACTTCTCCTGAGAATATCCGGCAGGTAACCAAACATCAACATTACGGGAATCGACATAGTTGGAAGGAAAATCATCATGACTGACCACATGACCGGATGTTACTTTTACCTCCTGTCCCATAATCTGATTTAAACTGAATAATACGAGAAGTAATAGGTAAATCTGTTTCATATTTAGAATGTCTTATATGGTTATACCGGCATTAACCAACTGTAATAAGCAAAATGCTTTATCAATTATTTATCATCAAGTTCGAACAGAAAATCAGTAAAATCAAATTAACAGACTATGAAAATAAAAGTCAAACCCTTGGGACGAAGGGTTAAAAAGCAAGGACAAATGACAACCGTATATGAGATTGGTTTTCATCCTGACGGAACTGTTATCCGGCCATATAAAATCAACCTCTGTCCGCAAAAAGAAAGACCTGAAAGAGATTTTCGTATTTTAGCTTGATCAAAAACAGTAATTCGCATGCAAATTCTTAATTCAAGAAACAGTATTACGGCTGTTATCATCAACAACCGGTGGTTCCAGCACCTGAGCTATTGGGTATTGTTTGTGATCTTCTTTGCATTTGCCTGGGGTACTCATGATGACAATTATCTCAAGACACTGGAGGTAGAAATAATTAACCTCCCTGTGAAAATTGCCTTGGTCTATGGCGTGATTTATTTTCTGTATCCACGCTATCTCTACACCGGAAAAACCTGGCGATTCATATTCCTGTTCCTGTGTTTTCTGTTCATCACTTCGGTTATACAACGCATCACCGATAACCTGATCATCCTTGATGCTTTTTTCCCTGAATGGCACAAGGAATCAACCTTGAACATTGTGCAACTGGTTCGCAGTGCGGTTAATCTGGGCTCGGTACTGGCCATCCCCATGACCATTAAACTGATGCAGCACCTCTCTGAAGTGCAACAACGGCAACAGACCTTAGCCAAAGATAAACTGGAAGCAGAACTGGTCTTCCTGAAAAATCAGGTACAGCCCCATTTCCTGTTTAATACCCTCAACAGCCTCTATGCACTCATTCTAAAAAAATCGGATCGTTCATTGGAAGTCGTACTCAAATTATCGGACTTATTACGCTACATGCTCTATGAAACCAATGCGCCTCAAGTAGATGTGGATAAGGAAGTGGAATGCATTAAGAGCTATCTGCAACTGGAAAAAATACGTTACGGTCAGCGAGTAGAACTCAGCTTTAACACCTGGGGTGAACTATCGGGTAAAACCATTGCGCCCATGATCATCTTGCCCTTTATTGAAAATAGTTTTAAACACAGTACCAAGGGATTTGATGGCACCGCCTGGATTACCATTGAGTTGGGTGTGAAAGAAAATGACCTCATCCTGAAGATCGAAAATAGCATACCTGCTACAAACAGTGTTGATCATCCACAAACAGGTGGCATTGGATTACAAAATGTAAAACGCCGATTAGCACTATTGTATCCACAGGAGCATGAATTGAAGGTTGAATCAACCCAGGATTCGTATCTTGTAGTATTGAAATTAGCCTTGAAAAACAGAGTCCGATGAATGTGAAATGCCTTATAGTAGATGATGAAGACCTCGCCATTGATGTCATTGCCGAATACATCAAGCGCATTGATTACCTGGAGCTGGCAGGCACCTGTAAGAGTGCAGTAGAGGC
>JAEINY010000162.1 GCA_016342595.1 Marinilabiliaceae bacterium | reverse complement strand
TTTTTGGCTGAGAAAGGCGCTACTGATGTCATAGCCGGAGGAATGGGACAAAGTGCTATTAATATATTTAATCAACATCAAGTCAATGTATTTGTTGGTGCACCTAAGCTAAAAGCTAAAGATCTGGTTGAAGGTTTTCTAAATAAAACATTAAGCTTTACAGCTAACTATTGCGATCATTAATCATGAGGCACGAATGTTACTTTTGCATTACAAAAACTGTTGAAAAACTCATAAATAAATTTGAGCCAAAGCCTGTTGTGGCAGAAGATTTTGTTTTTTCGGTGCATCAATTGCTCGGTGAAAACAGAGATATGGCTAATCCTTACCTGGCGACAAGAGTACATCGCCTGGCAAAGGAAAAGCTGAACCATTCAAACTTATTTAAGCAAGAGAAATCCCAGGCAAATAACCTTCTTCTGGATCAATACGACCATTGGAAGTCAGTGATTGAGCAGGCCGATAATCCCTTGTACATGGCAGCTAAACTGGCAGTTATTGGAAATATAATTGATTATGGAGCCCATAGTGTGGAAGATGACATCATTGCACAAATACACTCACTTCAACAGCAGGATTTTAAAATTGATGAAACAACAGAATTAATAGCAAAGATAAAAAAGGCAAAACGCATTCTCTATTTAGGTGATAACGCCGGAGAGATCGTATTTGACAAATTGTTTATTGACACCATGCAACATCATGGTGTCACGTATGTTGTCAGGGGGAAATCTGTTATTAATGATGTCACATTCGAAGACACCAAACAAACAGGCCTGGATAAAATATGCAGAGTGATATCCAATGGTTATGATGCCCCATCAACATTAGTTGAGTATTGCTCTAATGAATTCAAAGATGAATACAACAAAGCCGATTTGATCATTTCAAAAGGTCAGGGAAATTTTGAAGGGCTTTTACATAAAAGCCACCCGAACTTGTATTTCATGCTGATAGCCAAATGTAACCCCATGGGTGAATTACTTGGCGTAACGAAAGGTGATATGGTTGTAACCAATTTAAAAACAGATTAACATGGCCTTTAAAGTAGCAGTAGCAAGCGGAAAGGGGGGAACAGGCAAGACAACTGTTTCGGTGAACTTATTTCACTATATGCATAAGAATGTTTGCAAAGATATCCAGTTGGTTGATTGTGATGTAGAAGAACCTAATGATGCGATATTCTTTCCAGATATCAAAATAGGAGCCGAAAAAGAGATTACTCAGTTAATCCCTGAAATTGATAATAGCCAATGTACCTATTGTCGTAAATGTGCTGATTATTGCGAATTTAATGCGATTGTGGTTTTACCTCCTATCCAGTTTGCCGAGATAAATGCCAGCTTATGTCATTCGTGTGGTGCATGTAGTTTTGCGTGCGAGTACAATGCAATTAGTGAGAAACCGGTACCGATAGGGAAAGTTACGTTTTTCGATACGGGGTTTGGAAACGGATTGCTTGAGGGGAAATTAAAAATAGGTTCTGCGATGCAAACCTTGCTGATTAAAGAATCGAAGAATCTGGTTCCACAAAACAACAAGATGGTATTATATGATGCCCCCCCCGGAACAAGCTGTCCGGTGGTAGAAACAGTTGCCGATGTTGATTATGTAATCCTTGTCACAGAACCGACGCCATTTGGCTTGCACGATTTAACCCTTATGGTTGACCTTCTGAAGGAAATCCAAAAGCCATTTGGTGTAATCGTTAACAAAGCCGGTTTAGGCAATAATGCAATCTATGAGTATCTCCATAAGGAAAATATTGAATTAATCGGAGAAATACCTTTTAATCAAGAGTATGCCGCCCGGTACGCAAAGGGCTCACTGCTTGAAGAGATTCCGCAAGAAATGGAAGAGTGTTATCTAAAAATAACTCAAGACCTGGAAAGGAGGATGACAGATTATGAAGGAAATAACAATCTTAAGTGGTAAAGGAGGTACCGGAAAAACCAGCATCACCGCAGCAATAGCTTCAGTGGCGCAAAATGCGGTTTTTTGTGATAATGATGTGGACGCTGCCGACCTTCACCTGATCCTGCAGCCTAAAATCAGAGAGGAGCATACATTTCTTAGTGCATGGATTGCGACCATAAATGATGAAGAGTGTACTAATTGCGAGGTATGTAAAGACTATTGCCGGTTCGATGCCATTCACGACAATGCAGAAGGCAACCTGGAAATTAATCCCTTTCAATGCGAGGGCTGTCGCCTTTGCGAAAGAGTGTGCCCGGTGCAGGCTATTTCATCCGAACGCAGTAGTAACAACTTTTGGTACGTCTCTGAGACACGCTTGGGAATATTAGTTCATGCTAAAATGGGGCCCGGAGAAGAGAACTCCGGAAAGTTGGTAACACAAGTCCGAAAGCGCTCCAAAGAATTAGCAAAAGAAAAAAGTGCCCAATTTATTATTAATGATGGACCTCCGGGCATTGGTTGTGCCACAATTTCCTCCATTACTGGGACGGATAAGATACTGTTGGTTATTGAACCCTCAAAATCAGGCTTACATGATGCGGAAAGATTGGTGGAATTGATCCACTCATTCAAAATACCTGTTTTTGCACTGATCAATAAATACGATATCAATAGCGAGGTAGCTCTTGAGATTGAAACGTACTTAAAAAATAATAATATTCCCCTTTTAGGAAGAATCCCTTTTGATAAAAAAATGGTTGAAGCGATGATCGATAACCAAACAATCGTGGAGTATAATCCTGATTCAGAGATAGCTAAAACCATAAAAGAGATTTGTAACACTTTAACAAGTTAATGCAAATGGCTTTACCTATAATAACATACGGATATAGCATCCTGCAAAAACCATGTAATGACGTACCGGCTCCTTCTGAAGAGCTTGATACATTAATAAAAAACATGTGGAAATGTATGGATCAGGCAGGTGGGGTTGGACTGGCAGCGCCACAAGTCAATAGCAATTTAAAAGTTTTTATTGTCAACAGTAAAATAATGTATGATGATTTATCTGACGACAAAAGAAAAGCGATATTTCCGAATGATGAGGGGATTATTGAAACGTTTATTAACGCCAAAATCATCACCCGGTCCGATAAAACCTGGAGTGATTACGAGGGGTGTTTAAGTATCCCGGATATTACTGAGCAAGTCGAACGCTCGTGGGAAATAATTGTTGAATATCAGGATACCGATTTTAAACTGCATAAGAAACTGTTTTCAGGTTATACTGCAAAGGTCATTCAACATGAATTTGATCATACGGCTGGGATATTATTTATCGACCACTTATCATCCCTTAAAAAGAAGTTATTAAGCAGCAAACTAAAGAAGATATCAGCCGGGAAATTCAAAACCAGTTACCGAACTAAGTTCTCAAATTAGTGATAATAATATGCTACAGCACATCGCATTAGAAATTACAGAAAATGACTTAGTAAAGAATCCTATTTTATAAAGGATAAGAATGGAAATATGTTTGAACTAAAAAATAATATAAAATGAGTCGTTTATTGCCAAATGTAAAAAACATCATATTGGTAGCTTCCGGTAAAGGTGGAGTAGGAAAAACTACTGTAGCATCCAACCTGGCAGTTACGCTTTCACGCGATGGTTATAAAACCGGCCTACTGGATGCCGATTTATATGGCCCTTCCGTACCTCTTTCATTGGGTTTGGAAGGCCAAAGAGCAATCGCCAGTCATGAAGATAATAAAGAGGTTTTTAACCCCATTGAACGTTTTGGAATTAAAGTCATGTCCTTAGGTTTTCTGATGAAAAAGGAAGATGCTGTTATTTGGCGCGGCCCCATGGCTTCTAATGCTCTTTCACAATTATTAGAAAATACCAGGTGGGGTGAACTGGATTTTCTTGTTATTGACATGCCTCCGGGAACAGCAGATATATCTATTACACTCACACAAAAACTCCCTCAATCCAAGGCGATTATTGTTATTACGCCACAACAAGTAGCACTTGCTGATGGACGTAAAGCAGCCAGCATGTTCACATCCACCAACATCAATATTCCTATTTTGGGAGTTGTGGAGAACATGTCCTATTTTGTTCCTGAAAATCACCCGGAAGAAAAATACCTGCTTTTTGGAAAAGGTGGCGGACAACAATTAGCCAATGAATTTAAAGTCCCCCTACTGGCCCAAATTCCACTAGTAAGTGATGTTTGCGAATTAGGCGATTCAGGCAAAACAGTATTTGCATCATCAAATAAGATAATAGTAAATGCATTTCAGGATTTATCGGGGAAAATAAATCAGGAAAACACAGTACTAACATAAATTACAAATAACTGTGAAGTTATAATTTGACATAGTACAAGTAGAGCGTTCATCATATAACGAACTAAAATTAATCACTATCTATAAAAAGTTTAGAAAAAAAGAGATGGTTAACTGCGGAGACGCAATAAAAGTGAATTCCCTAACTGCTTAGGATAAAGTACCCCCACGTTTTAACATGGGGGTACCAAAAACATAAAAATGGAAATAAACTACAAACCAATCGGAATCATTCATTCTTCCTTTCAAAATGTTGAAGGCACACCCATACAACCGGGCGGAGCTAAAAACAGTAAAGGTATCATTGAAATATTCCCGGAGTTTACTGAAGGTTTAAAAGACATTGATGGTTTTTCGCACATAATACTCCTATACCACTTTCATTTGTTGTCAAAATCATCATTATCGGTAAAACCTTTTATGGACACCGTTTCACATGGTATTTTTTCAACCCGTAGCCCGGCCCGACCTAATCATATTGGCCTATCCGTAGTAAAGCTGAAAGAATTTATTGGAAACAAATTAATTATAGAAAATGTGGATATCATTGACGGCTCTCCGCTCATTGATATCAAACCATATGTACCCGACTTTGATTCAGTCAAGGCAGACAGAATAGGATGGCTGGAAGACAATGTACATAAGCACAAAACGACTAGAGACGATGGGAGGTTCATATAAAATTTGCCATAGTGTCTTAATATCAAGCATAAAATATATGTATCATGAAAAGCAGTAATAAGTCCATTATAAATCTGATTATTGATATCATTTTGTTTTTCTTAATGTTTGTAATTACAGGCATTGGATTCCTGATAAAATATATTCTCGTTCCCGGCTTTAAAAGAAATGAACTGTATGGGAAAGATGTGGAATTATATTTCTGGGGGCTTGACAGGCATTACTGGGGAACCATACATTTAACATTCGCCTTTATGTTCCTTTTCCTATTACTGATTCATATTATACTTCATTGGAACATGATTCAATGTATATACAAAAGGATGATACCTCACAAGACCTTACGTATTTCATTAGCTATTTTCCTAATTGTCACATCGGCAATAATCGGAATAGGACCATTATTTATCAAGCCTGTATTAAGCAATGCCGTTGTGCATCACCATCCCTATAATAGAAACAAAAAAGGCAAATATTTAGATAACGCAGTTATTATGAACCCTTTGCCCACTTCCTCTAATGACCTGATAAGAGAGAATATAAATGGCAATCAGAGCAAAAAAAAGAGAATCCCGCATAATCAAACTAAAAACCGCTTGGCAGGTCAACACAAAAACCATAGTTATAAGGACATCGAAATATATGGTTCTATGTCGCTAAGTGATGTTTCTAAGAAATACGGCCTTTCAGTTACTGAATTGGCAACGGCTATTAATGTTCCCAAAGAATCTGCACATGAAAGACTGGGCAGACTTAAAAAACAATATAGATTTCAAATGAATAGTTTGAGACGATTTATTTATTCTCAGACCAAACGATAATTGAAAAAAATGATTACAGATAAAATAGAGATCAGGCCACGCTACGGAGAGGTTGACCAAATGGGATATGTATACCACGCCAATTATGTGTCTTTTTGTCATCAGGCAAGAACTGAACTTCTCAGAAAATTTGACATCAACGACAACGTATTGGAAGAAAATGAGATTATGCTGCCGGTGATTGAGATGAACCTGAAGTATTTAAAACCGGCACACTACGATGAGTTACTAACCATCACAACAACCATTAAAGAAATGCCACTGGTTCGTTTCCGTTTTGAATTTGAAATAACAAATGAAAAACAGGAAAAGATTTGCCGGGCAACTACCACCGTGGTTTTTGTAGAAAGCAGAACACGAAAACCAATAAAAGTACCTGATATGATAGAAAATGCCCTCAGCCACTCATTTGAAACATTACCTGTATGAAACTCTCCATTTTAACAGAAAACACTGCTGGAGGCAAATTCAAGGCCGAGCATGGTTTATCGTACCTCATCGAATATGATGAACAAAAAATATTATTTGACACCGGGCATAGTGATGTGTTTATAAAAAATGCTTCTCAACTTGGGATTGATATTCAAAGTGCAGTTGATACAGTTGTGTTGAGTCATGGCCATTGGGATCACGGGGATGGTTTGCGATATATTGAAAATAAAACACTCATAACACATCCCGGTGCTTTTATTAAAAGATACAGAAGGAATGGTCAGCAGAACATTGGCTTGGCAATAAGCAATGATGAATTAGGAAAAAAGTTCAATGTGATCACCACATCGAATCCTTATTCAATCACACCTAACATTATCTACTTAGGTAGCATCCCTCGCGATAATAATTTCGAGGCTCAAAGCACTTCTTTTGTGGATGAAAAACAAAAGGATGATTTTGTACCAGATGACTCAGCTCTTGCTATTAAATACAATAATGAATTGGTGCTAATTTCGGGGTGTGCCCATGCCGGAATCTGTAATACAATTGAATATGCGAAAAAAGTCTCTGGTTTAACACGTATTAAAGCAGTAATTGGTGGATTTCATTTGAAATCAGCCAATAAGCAAACCAACAAAACCATTGATTACCTAAGGAGCAATTCCGTTGAGTTATTGTATCCTTCGCACTGCACTGAATTACCGGCGTTAGCAGCATTTTATAATGCGTTTCAAATTAATCAATTAAAAACAGGAATGACCTTGAATTTTTAGTCTAATAAAAAAAACAGAGAGATGAGTAAGAAAATAATCGTAATCGGAGGATCGGCTGCAGGACCAAAAGCTGCAGCAAAAGCACGCCGAATGGATGAATTTGCTGAAATCACCATGTTTCAAAAAGGACCTGACTTATCAATGGCTTCCTGTGGCTTTCCCTATTTTGTGGGTGGCTTTTTCGATGACCGCAACAAGTTACTTTGCACACCTACCGGCGTGGTGCGCGACCCTCAGTTTTATTGGAATGCCAAAGGCATAAAAGCCATCGTAAACACTGAAATCACCCGCATTAATCGTGAAAATAAAACGGTGGAGTTTACCAATATTGAAACGGGAGAATCGGGTGTCGAAGGATATGATAAATTGGTGATTGCCACCGGTGCCACACCCAATATGCCACCGCTTCCAGGGATTAATCTGAAAGGGATCTCGACGCTTCAATCCATGCAGGATGCCGATTATTTAAGAAAGGTAAGGGATGAAGGTCATATAAAAAAAGCCGTTGTTATCGGTGGGGGCTTGATTGGATTGGAAACATTAGAGGCTCTGCACCTGGCTGGCATTGAACTGACCTTAATCGAATTACTACCTCAGCTACTGACATTTTTGGATTGGAAGATCGCCAAGATTGTTGAAAAATATCTCAAGACAAAGGCCAATGTCATTACTGAAAATGGAGTAGCCGAATTTATCGGAGAGAATGGTAAATTAATCGCTGTTAAGCTTCAAAATGGCACTGAAATACCTTGCGAATTGGCGGTTGTGGCTATTGGAGTGCGTCCAAATATCAAACTGGCCAAAGAAGCCGGATTAGACATTGGTGAGCTAGGAGGTATAAAAGTAGATGAATTCATGCAAACCAGTGATCCGGATATTTATGCGGCTGGTGATTGTTGTGAAATCAAGAACCTGATTACCGGTAAAAATGTTCTTGCTCCCTATGGTGATTTAGCGAATCTGGAAGGCCGGGTAATCGGTGAAAATATTGTAAAAGGAAACAAAGTGAAATTTCCAGGCACCATTCAAACAGGTATTTGTAAACTTTTTGATTACGGAGTTGGAATCACCGGACTCTCAGAGGCCAGGGTAAAGGAAACAGAAATTGATTATATAAAAGTTGTCAATGCCAGCCCTGATAAACCGGGATTTATGGATGGAAAATTACTGATTACCAAATTAATCGCTGAGAGAAGTACAGGACGGATTCTGGGCGTGCAATGTATAGGACCGGGTGATGTGAGTAAACAACTTGCCATTTGGGCAACTGCTATTAAGGGTGATTTAACCATTGATGACATGGTAAACAATGACTTACCGTATGCACCGCCATTTTCATTGGCCATCGATCACAGTATCGCAACAGCTCATTTAATTCAAAATAAAAGAGATGGTATTTTCGAAGGTATTTCCGCATTAGACCTAAAAGAAAAGCTTGATCGTGGTGATGATATGTATATCCTGGACACCAGGGGACCCGATGAGTTTGAACAAACCCGTTTGGGAATTGGCGAGAGACTTATACCCATTGGTTTATTACGTAAACGATTGAATGAACTGCCTCAAGATAAAAGCAAAGAAATCATTACCTACTGTAAAATTTCGCTGAGGGGATATGAAGCAGCCGTACTATTGAAAGCACATGGTTACACCAATGTAAAAGTGCTGGAAGGTGGTATTGCAGCCTGGCCTTTTGCATTCGAGAAGTAAATAATACTAATCAACACAAGTAATTGTAATACAAAATGTTGTCCCCATTTTCGGAATATGCAAGCTAAAAATATCAACTAAGGGGGAGCGCATCTATCCCCCTTCTAAAAATCTATCAATTCATTTTTTATTTCTTGGTAATGGGCTCCTCCATAAAGAAATACTGTCACAATTTCCCCTTCTTCTATAGTAAAGTGAGGAATTGAATATTTTTCAGTCTTTCTTCCTTTATTTTCAAGCAACATAGATTTTCAGTAATTGGGCACAACGTTTCAATTTCCCCACCATGTGTTGCTATTGTCATTAACCAGATCTTTTTCAAAGGCCTGAATCCCCCGTTGCAACAGGAATTATATAAGATCTATATTTTTGGTTGTGGAAAGGGTTCATTAGTCGTGGCGTCATTGATTTTATCTTATTACTTCAAACATATCATTTTTCAAGCAGTTTTCGACTAATTATTCATGAATTACACGCAACAATATGATAACAATATCTGACTCAGCACGACCATTCACTCCCGGCCAATTGATTTTTTAGATGGATACAAGGCGAATTTGGTGCTAAGTAGCTGTACTCACCGTATCAAGTAGACGTACTTGAGTACCTAGGTTGGTGTACTCACATCAACAACTAGGCGTACTTGCAAGCTCCAGTTGGTGAACTTACAGGCCTAAGGAATTGTGATGAAATAACCCGACTGTATTTGTGTGTGTGTTTAAAAAAATGTTACACATGAATCTAATCGATTTTGCTGATAAATTTCCAGACGAGGAGAGTTGTAAACTAAAGTTTAAAGAACTTCGTGAACAAGAGGGTATGGTATCTCGCAAGTGTGGGCATGGCCAACACTATTGGAAACAGGATAAAGAAATGTATGGATGTATAAGGCTGGTTGTTAAGTGATTTCCATAAAATCAATAAAAAATATTTGCAATACTACTTAGACGAATTGTGTTACAATTTTAACCGACGATATCTCATAGACAATCTGTTTGATAGGCTATTAATAGCCTGTGTAATTTCTGAAAATGAATTTAGGTACTAAGTGGGGTAACCATAAAATATTATTACAATCCATTATGATATCCGGATTTATATTTATCATGATGATTGTGATTGAATACATCAATGTTCAATCCAAAGGTCTGTGGGAAAATCAATTTACTGGCAATAAATGGAAACAATATATATTTGCCGAAATTTTAGGGGCTATACCTGGGTGTCTTGGGGCATTCACCATGGTAGCCTTGTTTTAACACCGGTTGGTTTCTTTTGGAGCATTGGTTGCCACTATGATTGCAACAAGTGGTGATGAGGCTTTTATTATGTTCACCATATTTCCATGAAAAGCAAATTATTCTGACATTTATAATTTTGGTGATAGGCTTTTTGGCAGGCTATCTGACCGATAAATTTTATAAGCCTAAAGGATTGTTGAAAGATATTTCAACCCACGGTCTCCTTTTACATGATGAACCAGGTTGCAAATGTTCCAAAAAGATAAGTTTTGATCTTATTTATTTCATCCTTCTCTTTTATAATACTCCCGAAAACCAGACCACTCTACTTTTGGAATATATCCAATACAACCAAGTATATTTTAACCTATTTCAGATTTTTAATCTGATACTTGTCAACTACCTTTGGGGCTGTATATGATTCCTGCAGAGGCTTGGAAGATAAATCATCTTTAGACTTTTTTGCAGTACTAATACTGCTTACCGCCTCATACATTCCGTTAATGGCCTTTATTAGTGCTGCTACACTAGTAAGAACAGCAGGCACTGTTATCCAAAATGATTTCCTATTTTCTTTCATCTATCTAATATTGATATATCATTTCATTTTAAATTCCTCCACTGTCTATATAGCCTTTCTTTCCACATCACATATAACAGGTTACAGTATTATTCAACATCCTGCATAACCGCATTAATTGGCTATTCTGTAGCTCAAAAATCAACCTGATAAAACAATCCTCTTTCTGCCCTAATAGTCTTAATTATGCCCTCCCCCACTAACACACCCAGATATTTGTTTATCTCATTATTATGAATTCCAAGAATTTTATTAAGATCATCAAGTGTACAAGGCCTCCTGGTTATTGTTTCTACAATGGCATTTTCAATATTTTTACGATATGATTTTATGTCTTTTCGTTCAGGCATCGTACCAATAACTTCAACATTATCCAATCTCCACAATTCAATAATTCGTTGCAATTCATGCCATTTAGCTGCACGTAATCCATCTACAACTCCTGGTCTGTCAAGGGTATTTAACTGTATTTTATCAGGTTTAATTCTTAAAATGGCATCCTTAATCGAAAACAGATTCTCATCGCCGTCATTATATCCCGGGATAATCATCACTTCAAGCCAGATGGCCCCTTTGAACTCTTTTCTCAAATCAATTAATCCTTGAATGTAAGTTTCAATAGTAAGCACAGGATCGGGATGATTAATTCTATTGAATATATTTTTTACAGCAGCATCTAAAGATGGTAATATGACATTCGCATTTAACAATTCGTTTCTAACCTGCTTATCATACAGCAGACTTCCATTCGTTAATACCGCCATCGGAAGGTTCGGGTAATTCGTTTTAGCATAACTAATAACATCTCCAAAACCCACATTCAAGGTGGGTTCTCCTGCCCCTGATAAGGTGATATAATCAGGTAATGGATGGATATTAAGATAATACTGTAATTCTTTTATAACTTCATCAATAGTGACGTATTCTTTCCTTTCTAGTGTACGATTGGTTGTTGGGCCACACTCACAATAAACACAATCAAACGAACATATTTTATATGGGACTAAATCAATCCCTAATGACATACCCAATCGGCGTGATGGTACCGGTCCAAAAACATGGTTAAACATAGCTTGATAAATTTATTACTTCTTAACCTGGTAATAATTTTAAATCATTAAAATTGATCACATTTACACTTCTTCTTTTTTTGTATTTTCGATAAGTAGACCTGCTAAATCTCTAAACTTTTCCGAGATTAATCCTTGATTCTGCATCGCTATAGGCTTACCGGCATCTCCAGTCTCACATACTTCTCTATCAATAGGGATCCTTGCTATTAAAGGAATATTTAGTTCTTTAGAGATCTTATCTCCACCTCCTTTTCCGTAGATGTAAAATCTTTTATTGGGAAACTCTTTTGAAATGAAATAAGACATGTTCTCAACAATGCCTAAAATCGGAACTCTAATTTTATCCTGACGCAGCATTTCAATGGCTTTTTTAACACTTGCCAACGCTACATTCTGAGGAGTTGTGACAATTATGGCTCCTGATAGTTCCAGCTTTTGTGTAATAGTCAGTTGGATATCACTCGTTCCGGGAGGCAAGTCAATGATCATATAATCAATTTCACCCCATTCAGTGTCTTCAAATAACTGAACAAGAATCTTTGATGCCATAGGTCCACGCCAAATGGCAGCCTGCTCCGAATCAATAAAAAAACCAATGGAAAGTAGCTTAATACCATATTTTTCTATAGGTACAATTGTTTTTTTTCCATTGCTTTCATGCACCTGAGGCTTTTGATTTACCACATTAAACATTAAAGGAATAGAAGGCCCATATATATCAGCATCGACTAAAGCCACCTTCACTCCTGTTTTAGATAATGCCGATGCAAGGTTTGATGCAATAGTAGATTTTCCTACTCCTCCCTTGCCAGATGCAATGGCAATAATACTCTTCACTGAAGGGAGCTCTATCTTTGTTTTAAACGTATTTATTCTTTCTTCCTTACTCATAACCAGCTTTATTTAGCGATTATGACCTGATGATTTTACCATTTGTCACCAATGTCCCGCTAATTAATTCCCGAACCAGCCGTTTAGGTTCCTTTGGTTCAACCCCCACAAAAACATTAATTTTATTTTTATTTAGAACTTTAATCACCTCATCCCTAATTTTAAAGGCGATAACATCTGTAATCCCATTTACAACAAA
The DNA here is from genome assembly GCA_016342595.1 of Marinilabiliaceae bacterium. Lineage (GTDB taxonomy): Bacteria > Bacteroidota > Bacteroidia > Bacteroidales > Marinilabiliaceae > JAEINY01. The sequence goes on along the minus strand of JAEINY010000162.1, from coordinate 1,903 downwards.
CCATTGTTCTAACATTTCAGGATCCATCAAATGATTCTCTTCGATAACTTCTTCAATTATTTTATGATTCCTCACACTAAAAACATCAAAACAAAGAGTGTCTTCAAACGAATGGCTTAAACATCCTTCTTCAACCGGTAAAACGATGCGCATCATTTCATTACTTTTTTTTCAAATGAAAAAGATCAATCCATGAACCTGAATTGATCTTTATTAACCATCTTATTCCTCACTGGTTCCTGAGCCCCTTCTCCAGAACCCAAAACCTCGTCCTCTTCTGCCTGAACCTCTCCGCCTGCCCAATAAGGTTTCTTTTCCTTGTTTATCAGATGATCCGGATGGCTCACAATTGCCCAAACCGCGACCGCTTTTTGATCCTTTACCTTCAGGACCTGTTTTGTCAAATCTTGGCATGATAACCTCCTTTTTTAAAATTATTACACACTACATTAAATTGATTTATCTACTATAAATTTAATCAGAAACGTAAAAAAAATAAAGGAAAACGGAAGCCAGCTAGTATTGAAATTAATTGAGATATCTCAAGTTGTTTTTTGATTTTAATCCTAAATTTGTTTGAGGTTAAAGTTATGATATTAGCAGTCATAAAACTGATAAGTCAATGCAGAAAAAATGAAAGACTACTCTGAATCTGTCAATTGCACAAATTGTAAAAGCAGCTCGAAATGCTTCAAGAAATTGATCCCGTCGGAACTAGAGTTTATTAACCAAAATAAAACTCAGGTCCGTTACAAAAAAGGGGAAAGCATCTGTAAGCAAGGCGCCTATACTTCTTATGTACTTTACTTAACTGATGGATTAATAAAAATCCATCTGGAAACAACGGGTGAAAAAAATATTAACGTTAAATTATTAAAGGATTCAGAATTTTTAGGCCTTTCCTCTTTGTATCAGGAAAATGTATTTAATTATTCCGGAAAAGCATTACGTGATTCGACTGTTTGTTTAATTGAGAAGGATAGCTTTAAAAAGCTCATTCAAAACAACGGAATATTTGCTTCAGAACTTATTAATTGGTATTGTAAAAATGAAATACACTCCTATGATATACTTCGAAGCCTTTTAAGCAAACAAATGTATGGTCGCCTGGCTGATGCTTTAATTTATCTATCCGGTGAGCATTTTAAGGATGAAGATGTTTTTTCATGCATCACCAGAAAAGATATAAGTGAATTTGCAGGTTTATCGACCGAAACAACGGTCCGGCTATTAAATGAATTTAAAAATGAAGAAATAATTACGCTGGAAGGGAAGAAGATTGTGATTATCAATACTGATTCACTTAAAAAAATAAGCAGCTGTGGATGAAAACAGGAATACCTTCAGCCACTCATTCGAAACATTACTTTTCTGAAATAGTTTTATTACTATGTCAGATAATTCAATTGGAATCAAAAACATGGTTTGTCCACGCTGCATCATGGCGGTGGAAAGCGTTTTAAAAAAACTGGACATCCCCTACGAGACTGTCAAACTGGGTGAAATTCAATTGAAATCTCCCCTGAATACCCAGGAGAACAACAGTCTTCAAACGGCCTTGGAAGAATTAGGTTTTGAAGTGTTAAGTGATAAAAAAACACGCTTAATCGAAGCTATTAAAAGTGTGATCATTGACCTGGTACATCACCAGGAGCAACCGGAAAAAATCGGCCACTTAAGTGAACAACTGCCACTGGTGCTTAAACATAGCTATTCATCACTAAGTAAACTATTTTCGGAAGTGGAAGGGATAACGATTGAAAAATACCTGATTCTTCAAAAAATTGAAAAAGCCAAAGAGCTGATCGCTTATGATGAACTCAGTTTAAGCGAAATCGCCTTTCGTTTAAATTACAGTTCCAGTCAACACTTCTCAAGGCAATTCAAATCAGTAACAGGGATA
>JAEINY010000161.1 GCA_016342595.1 Marinilabiliaceae bacterium | reverse complement strand
CTAGCAGGATATCATCCTGGGGGCGTAATTGAGCAGCGCATGGTACCCGAATTAACGGATTTTCTGCGCAATAAAGTACAATTTCCAGGTGCATACATCGATGAAATTGAGCAAAAGGGGAAATTACCGGGAACAATTGAAACCAACTATGAGGGCTGGGAAAGTCAGCCATGGTTTGAAGCCTGGTTGAAATCACTGCCCCCAAAACAGCAAGCAGATCCCTTTAGAGGAACTAAGGAGCGCCGGCGGGTTCCTATGGATCCTATATCCGTGCGTGAAAGCATAAAACCACATCCTATGTTACCTTCCGATGCAGAGGTGTTGGCCGGTTCAATGGCCTTGTTACGGTCAGGAATACAGCAAGATGATATTGACTTGGTGCTGGCGCACTCTCAGGTTCCTGATCATCCGCTTCCACAAAATGTATCTCTTATCCAGCATAAGATGGGTTTGAAAAATGCAGGTGCATATTCAGTTGATACATGTTGTTCATCATTTGTGTCTATGATCGAACTGGCTGTTGCCTTGGTTAAAACAGGTATTAAAAAGAACGTATTGATTGTTTCTTCATTCATCGACAGTCATGTGGGTGATAAAACAACCTATTTTAGCCCGGATTGTGGCGATGCAGCGGTTGCCGGCATTGTTTCTGCAACGGATGCGGGTTACATTAGTTCACATTCAGCCAGTCATGGTGACCGTCATGATGGTATTATCTATGAAATGCGTGAACCCATGTTGTATAAAGGGTTTCACACCGGACCGGATGCACGTCAGTTAGTGACGACCTTTCATAATCAGGAAGCGTGTAAAGAGATTGGACGAAATATGGAAGGCGACATGCTGGAAGTCGTTTCAAAGGCATTGGAAAAGGCTGAAATGTCGGTCGATGATGTGGATTTCTTTGTCACTCATCAACCGGTGGCCTGGGCTGGTAATGCCTGGCGTAATGGTATTGGTATTCCCCAGGATAAATTTTATGAGTCTTTTGAGAAATATGGGAATATTGCCACTGCTTCTTCGGCGACTAATCTGACAGAAGCCATTGAGCAAGGTTTAATCAAAGCCGGGGATAAGGTTATTACATCATCTTCGGGAGCCGGAGAGAACCACATTGCCGTTATCCACCAGGTGTCTGAACAATTGGTGAATAATGTGAAACGATTCGCCGGAGAATAGTTTAGGTAATAAAATAGTATTTGAAATAAAGCTTGTGGATAAACCATTCACAAGCTTTTTCGTATATTGGATTTAAATTATTGAATATATGAAAAGATTAGTGTTACCACTTTTATTAAGTGTATTTTCAGTTGTTGTATTCGCTCAGAATGCCGGAAAGGTGGAAGGGATCTGGCTAACGCAGGATCGCGATTCCAGAATTGAAATCAGGAAAACAACCTCAGGAACATTTGAAGGTGCTATTGTTTGGTTGAAAAAACCCAATGAATCTGATGGTAGTGATAAGCGTGATAAGAATAATCCCGATGAATCCCTAAAAAAAAGACAGCTCATTGGCCTTAAATTGCTGGACGGATTAAAATACGATGCAGATGATAAGGAGTGGAATGGAGGAACGATATATGATCCGCAAACCGGTAATACTTACAAATGTTATATGTGGTTTGAAAAAGATCTGGATGTACTGCATGTAAAAGGTTACATTGGTATTTCTGTATTGGGCCGAAAAGTTGAATGGAAGCGAGTGGACCAATCGTCCTAAAAGAGATAGCCTGCATTAATATTAATATATTCCGCTTTACGTCCGTGTACTTTCAGGTGAGTACCGATCAGCAAGTGCTTTGATAAGCGATAATTTATGTAATAGTTTTGAAAAATCAGGTTGGGGGCTGAATAGCCTTTATACAGGTAAGCCCCAATTTGTTGTCCAAAACGAAATTCTCCCATTAAAAATTCATTTCCAAAGAGGATGCCGGCTCTAAATTTATCGCTTTCTGCGTCAGCATCCTGTTGTTCATACTCCAATAGTAATCCATAAGTGATCGCATTAATCCTTGATAACTGATGGCTGCGGTTTGGTCTGAGGCTTATTAATAATCTGTTGTTTGTATTAGTCGTATCTTCTTTCAAGGTAAAACCCAATTCTAATGTGGTTTGGTTCTCTTTAGTGAATGGCTGAGGTATTGGAACTGAAGGGATGCGATAGGGTTGCAGAGCATACTCTAACCCTAAGGAAATGGTGGGATAATTAATCCCAAGATTGGGCTGTTTAATTCCCCCGTTGGAGAGGTGTTGGAAAGCAATGGTATTTTTTATCGCCCAGAACCTATTGAAGAAATAATAGCTGCTAAATCCAATAAATAGAGGAAAGCTTAGATTGGAGCTGTAAGTTAGATTTTCTGGATTTGTGTTTTCATCATAAGGATTGCTGAGCCAGGCGACTCCCGTTCCGCCTTTCAATGAAAAGCGAAATTTCCCTTTGGCCTTGAAGAATGGTTCAACATAAAAGACCGCAGTAAGTCCCTGACCTAATTCCGAATGATTAAAGTCAACATAGTTTAATCCCAATCCCAATTTGGCATAGCAGCCACATTGGGAGTGAATTTCAGGAGTGTAGAAAAGACGACTTAGTTCCAACTCTGCACCTTTGGGATGAGTGCCATTAAAGGGAGATAATGATTTCGTATGCACCTGAAACTTTCCGTATTGACCCGAAAAGGATAAGAAATAGGGGCTGTTTGTTGTTTTTTGGGAGTGGCTGATAATAGGAAATACAAACAGATTGAGTACAGCAAGCATGAGCTGTAGCTTCAGCCAGCCTGAAAGTAGTAGTAAGCTATTTTGTTGTAATCTATCCATCCTCTTTTCCATCATCGCCAATTAAAGTTAAGGCGAAATATTCAGAAAATCCCGAAGTTTTTTTTCACCTTGATGATTTAACACTAATTTTAACTGGATTCCTTAATTCAGTTAACTATGTATTTGAAAAGTATAAATCCTTCTAACGGTGAAATTGTTAGAGAATATGAAGAGTTTCATGGTGAAGAGATTGATTCTGCCTTAGAAGTTTGTTATAACACTTTTTTAAGCTGGAAAACCACTGCGTTGCAACAACGGGCGGAGTTATTGATGGAGGCAGCCCGATTACTTCGTGAGAAAAAGGAAGGACTGGCCTTTAATATCACCGTCGAAATGGGTAAGAATATCAAGGAGGCACGGGCAGAAGTTGAAAAGTGCGCCTTGGTGTGTGAATATTATGCTGAGAATGGCGAAAAATTCCTTCAGCAGGAGATGATTCAAATGGGCGTCACTCAGTCGTATGCTTCCTTTCAACCCATCGGCCCTGTATTGGCCATTATGCCATGGAATTTTCCGTTGTGGCAAGTTTTTCGGTTTGCTGCTCCGGCTTTAATGGCTGGTAATACATGCTTGTTAAAGCATGCGTCAAATGTTCCGGGTTGTGCTATTGTTATTGAAGATATCTTTAATGAAGCGGGTTTTCCTAAGGGTGCTTTTAAATCACTGTTAGTCAGTAGCCGTAAAGTGGAGAATATCATCTCTGACAAAAGAGTGAAAGCTGTCACACTAACAGGAAGTACACCGGCCGGAAAAGAGGTGGCATCGGTAGCAGGAAGATACTTGAAAAAATGCGTACTGGAATTAGGTGGCAGTGATCCCTACCTGATTTTAGAAGATGCAGATCTGGATCATGCCGTGAATGCCTGTGTAGCCGGTCGCATTTTGAATGCCGGTCAGAGTTGTATCGGCGCTAAACGTTTCATTGTGGTGGATTCGGTTTATAATACCTTTACTGAACAATTTACCGAACGCATGCGCCAAGTGACCATGGGCGATCCCTTTAATGAGAAATATGAAATGGGGCCATTGGCACGTTATAATCTGCGTGAAGATTTACACATGCAGGTGGAAAAGAGCATTGGCAAAGGAGCTAAGGTGTTGACAGGAGGATATATCCCGGATCATCCGGGTGCTTATTATCCAGCCACTGTCCTGGGAAATGTACAGCCGGGAATGGCTGCTTATCATGAAGAATTATTTGGCCCGGTTGCCTCCTTAATCAAAGTGAAAGATGAACAGGCAGGTATTAAAGTGGCCAATGATACGGTGTTTGGATTAGGAGCTGCTGTGTTTACAGCCGATTTGGATCGCGGACGACGAATAGCTGAATATGAACTGGATGCCGGTTGTTGTTTTGTGAATGACTTTGTGCGATCGGATCCGCGTTTGCCTTTTGGTGGCGTGAAGGAGAGTGGTTATGGTCGTGAGTTATCCCATTACGGGATGAAAGAATTTGTGAATGTAAAAGGGATTTACATAAGATAGTAGATGAAGTATCAAAAAGCGCTTCACAGTGCAGCAGATATGTGTTCGAGACAAGAACGCTGTGTGTCGGAGATTCGAAAGAAACTCATAAAATGGGAGCTTACAGAAGAAGAAGTGGAAACAGCCATTGCCTACTTGATAAAAGAGAAATTTATTGATGAAGATCGATTTGCCTCTTTTTATGTACGGGATAAATTCCGGTTTAATGGCTGGGGTAGGATTAAAATCAGGTGGCAACTTCGACAAAAGGAGGTGAATAATGCCAGTTTGGAAGAAGCATTGGAATCCTTGAATGAAGAATCATATCTGGAAAAACTGGCAGAATTATTGTACAATAAAAAACGTCAGATAAGGAACAAAGATGTTTGGCAAACAAAGGCAGCTCTGGTACGCTTTGGTCAATCCAGAGGCTTTGAACCAGATTTAGTGTATAATCAGGTTGATCGTTTGTTAAATGCTGATAATAGCTGATGGAAATATAGATACGTCAGAAAAAATTAATTACAAAGATCTAACTTTAAATGTTATGAAAAATACTTCTGTTTATTCATTGCTTATCCTGTTAGTGGTCTGTCTGCTGCCATTAAATGCAGCTGCAAAAAAGAAACCTGATTGGGTCAAACAACGCCCCAATGATCCGGCCTATTACATCGGTATCGGAACAACTGCAAAAAGTGGGAGCGAAATTGATTATAAGCGGGAGGCTCGCAGCAAAGCGCTCAAAGAGATGAGTAGTGAAATTCAAGTCACTATTTCATCCAATTCAGTGTTGCATCAAATTGAGAATAATTTCGAATTTCGGGAAGAGTATGAGTCGAAGGTTCAAACATCCGTTGAGCAAACATTGGAGGGTTATGAAGTGCTGACCTGGGAAGATCGAAAAGAGTATTGGGTCATGACGCGTCTTTCGAAACTGAAATATGAACAACGAAAGAAGCAAAAATTAGACCGGGCTAAAATGATGGCCACGGCCTATTACGATGATGCCAGGAAGGCCATCAGTCAGAATGATGCTTATGCCGCGCTGAACTACCTGGCGAAGGCGGTGATCAGCATTAAAGATCACCTGGAAGAGGATTTGACCCATCGCACTGTTGATGGAACATATAATGTGGGTACGGAACTGTTTGGGGCCATTCATGATTTATTTCGTCGGCTGGAGATTGAACCGGTGCAATCGGTTTATCAGATCCAATTCTCAAAGGACTTACAAGTACCTATTGGTGTTAATGCCTTGTTTAAATCTGATAATGGTGAGATGGTGCCCTTACGAAATGTACCATTGCAGTTTTCCTTTACTAAGGGAGAGGGTGTGTTAACCACGCAAACCACCACCAATCGGGATGGATATGCTCAGGTGGCGGTGACCCGTCTGATTTCAAAACGAAAAACCCAGGAGATTGCTGCCGGGTTTGATTTCAGTCACGTGGTGGAGCAGGAGACCGATGATGAAATTAAGAAATTACTACAGGTTTTCTTCCCGCAGAAATTGATGCCGGTGGGACGCATTTCATTAGAGATTCAAAAATCAAAAGCGTATCTCATCACTGAAGAGAAAATATTTGGTGAATTATCGGGCAGTGGACCGTTTTCAAACATGATTAAGACAGAGTTAAATGAGAATTTCTTCACCTTTACGACTAATATGGAGGAGGCCGAATTTATAGTGAAAGTTAAATCTGATTTTGTAGCCGGTGAAGAAAAGAAAGGACAAGGGTATTCTGTTTTCCTGGTATTTGCTGATTTCTCTATTTCAATTATTGATAATGCCACCCAAACCGAAATTTTTTCAGACAGTCTGAATGGCATCCGCGGGATGCGACCGGGTAATTTTGAATATGCCATTAAAGAAGCACGGAAACAGACTCTGGAACAATTTCATGAACAGATTGAAAAAAGACTGGAACAGGTCGATATGTAGAAAAAATGAATATACAAGCGTTGAAACAGTATCAGATAAAAGGAATTCTCACCGTCCTCATATTGGTGTTATTGAGCGGTATTTGTTTCGAAGGCATTGCGCAGAAAAAGAAAGTACAACGGCTGGAACCGGTCGCATTTTATGAGGTATTGGCACGTCAATCCAATGCCATGATTATAGATACCCGCCCGGCTTATAAATTTGAAGAATATCGGATGAAAGATGCGGTCTTGGCCGTTTCTCAAAAGGATCTTTTGAAAGTAGTGAAGAATCAACCAAAGAATCGACCTTTATTTGTCTATTGTGAATTTGGTGACCGATCTAAACGAGCCATAAAGGTTTTGGCAGGAAAAGGTTTTACAACCATTTATGAATTAAAAGGAGGCCTGGAGGAATGGATGGAGCAAGGGCTTGAAATAGATTCAACAATATTAAAGTAGTACGTATTTAGAATTTTGTATGCAGTAACCTTCAATACTTTTTTATGAAAAACAGAAAATCTCAAATCGATGCCTTCTTTTCCACTGGAAGTATTGCCATTGCAGGTGTGAGCCGACATGAAAAGAAGTTTGGGCGGGTCGTGTACAATGATCTGCGTAAAAGTGGTTACGATGTATTGGCGATCAACCCAAACTTAAACGAGATACAAGGTGATAAGTGTTATGCTGATGTTAATGAGTTGCCCGAAGAGGTGGAAAGTTTGCTCATTGTAACGCCTAAAAAGGAGACCGATGAAGTGCTACGAAATGCCATAACTAAAGGCATTAAAAATATATGGGTACAGCAGGCGTCAGATACTGACCGGACTTTAAAAATAGCCGAAGAGTATAATAAGGAGATCATCTGCAAGAAATGCATTTTCATGTTTGCCGAACCTGTTAGTGGATTTCATAAATTCCATCGCACCATCGTGAAGTTTTTGGGACAATTGCCTAAATAATACCAATTGTATTCCCAAATGATTGGTAAAGCATTTTGCTAATTATAATGGTTAATGCCGATACAAAAGCACAGATTGATTTTTTATCAATCGTTTTGGTTTGTAATCGGTATAAACAGGTTTAGCATTGGGAAATTGCTTTCGATATAATTGATGGTTAAAAGAGGACAAAAACTAGCCAAAGAATAATAATTGAAGTGAATAGAAAGGCCACAATTTTTTTGATGCGTTCCAGGCGATAGTGGTCTTGAATACTTTTGGATGCGTAATCGATTTGTAGTTTGGTGCGTTTTTTCTTAGTGGTGCGTTTCCGTGATTTTTTTACCCATTAAGGCTTGATTAGTTTTGTGTTGATCCCGGTTAGCCCTGTTGGTCTTCAGAGCGGACTGGGCATCACGGGAAAAGCCTATTCCTCCAGTCATAATGATTAGTTTTACGAAAGAAACCTGTTCTTTCAAGGTTAAGTTTGGTTAATCAGGGTGTTATGAGTGAAGTAAAGATAGTAAAACTATTTGAATTGGTTTTTTAGATTGATTATAAAGTTAAACTGCTCATAAAAATTCATCCGATGAATGAACCAGGTTTGGTTTACTCATCGGATGAATAAGGGCAATCGGGTAACTCGATTAGCCGGATATTAATTCTTTACTGACCTGCTTTTACCACTTCCACCCATTGACCGGGTTGGCGGGCAGAGACAGTGTTATTATACATGGCTTCACAGCTGACGGCAGGCAAGTAATACCGACCTGTATAGGCTGCATTCAACATCACTACCAGTTTTTTCTGTTTGTTGGTGGATAAATCAAAATAGCTGTATACACGATCATCTCGGATATCCCGGTAATCGGGCTGATCCAGTTCATGAGCCGATCGAATATCTTCCAGTCGCGTATTTCGGATTTCCCAGCCGGACGGGAAAATCTGTGTTAAAGCCAGATTCTCCTGATGACCTAAGGTACCTGGATTTTTGACTGTTACGATGGCCATAAAATCAGTTCCCTGCTGTAGCTTCGTCACCTCAATAGCATTGCCGTTCATATCACTGTATTCAACGGTTAATTGCAGATTGGAGGCTTGTGCCGTCCGGTCATCTTCAGTAGGTATCCCTTCCATCACCATGCGTGCATAGATGACGCCTGCTGATTTATTAGTAAGGGATAGAGAGCCCTTCAATTCATCCGTGTTCAATGGTGTTTGGAAAACCGGTAATTGAGATTTTACCTTTTCGCCATCCTGACCGGTTCCGTTCCACTCAAATGAAAAGTCCCGGCTGGTAGCAGAAGCACCTGCAAATTTACTAATGGCTAACAAGCAGTAGGCTGTGGTTTGTGTACTCATCCATTTTTTACCGGATAGAGCTGTTGACAATTGTTGTACCACCTGAGCAGCATCATTGCGCTTATTCATCAAACTCATTGTTTCCAGTACCATGGCCAGGTCGCGTTCTTCCGAACCGTAGGTGTAGCTGTTTCCACGCTGGTTAACGGCGCTAATAGATACACCTTTGATCAATTGATCAGCTACATCATTATAGCCTGCTAAGGCATAGGCAGCCGCTAATCGCCATTTGGCCTGATTGGATAAGCCGGACAGGTTGCGCATGCGGTTCATGGCACTTAACTCAGCTTCACCGGCCAGGGCCAAGGTGTAAAGACGATAGGCATGTGCCAGGTCACGGCCATTATTGGTTCTGTTTCGCGACCATTGACGGGCTTGTTTCTTCTGGTATTTCACCCATTTGCGTTTGAAACCAACGGGTAGCGTGTAGCCTTTCTTTTCAGCTTCGAGCATGAAATGACCGGCATAGGTGGTGCCCCAGTCGCATGATTCATAGGAATTCGGCCAATAGCCCAAACCACCATCGGGTCGGATAAATCCGGATAAACGTTTGATGGCTGCTTTCACATTTTCTTCGGTTTTCGCTTTTAACGCTTCCCCGTTATCCACCACATCGGTCAGGAAAAGTTGTGGGAATGCAGCAGAAGTCGTCTGTTCCACACAACCATGCGGATACTGAATTAAGTATTTCAACCGGCGTCCGAAATCAATGGGCGGAATGGCCGATACTTCAAGTGTGGCTTTGTTGGTGCCATCCATTCCCGGTAGTGTGTAATCCAGTTTACTGCTTTTTCCAGGTTCGATGACTTGACTAATAAAAGTCGTCAATTTCGGATTGGGATTACGAACGTCCAACTCAATCTCATCCACCGCTTTTTCTCCATGGGCTGTGGCGATCACTTTAACTTTACCGATGCCAATGGCCGGATTGACTTTTAAGCGGAAGGTGGCCACCTGGTCACCAATCTGATCAAAGGTTAAGGTTTGTTTGTCGGCGCCTTCAACGGATAGCAATGAATTGGTTTCGATCTTAACGGATACGTTTTTAACGCCCTCTTTCATAGCAAAAACCGTCACTGGTAAATCCACTGTTTCCTTAGGCCCCAACACCCTTGGAAGCGTGGCCAGCACCATTAGCGGATTACGGACAGGTGTTGTTTTCTCTGTGGCACCATAGGCTTTCTCAGCAGAAGCAATCACCATGGTACGCACCGAACCAACATATCTGGGCACGGTAAAGGTGTGGGCATTGGTTTTTCCTTTTTTCAATTGGAAGGGACCAAAGAATTTAACCATGGGTTTAAAGCGGTTGGCTTGTTTAGCACCCTTTTTACCACCCATTTCGTCATCTCCACCAATGCTAAAGATCTGTTCGATCTTACCGCCATAGGCACCGATCACCTGGTTATATAAGTCCCATGTTTTAACACCCAATGCTTCCCGGGCGAAGAAATGGCTCCAGGGATGCGGTGTTTTAAAACGGGTCAGGTCCAATAAGCCATCATCCACAACAGCTAAGGTATAGCTCATGGCTTTATCCGCTGCTTCACTTACTTTTATAGTGACTTTTTTCTCCGGTCTCAACTCCTCCGGCATTTCAATAACCGGTTTCAGGTGTGAGTCTGGATCTTCCGCCATTAATGGCAAGATACCATATAAACGAATGGGCAGGTTATTGACCGTTTGCGCATGGGGTTGTAATAAAGTAATGTGAACATAGGCATTGGGTGTCATTTCAGGTGTCACTTCAAAAGTGAATGTATTCATCCCTTTTTCAGGTTCATCCCAGAAACTTTTCAATACCTTGTTACCATTCTCAATGCTGATCAGAGCCCGTCCTTCACCGGATGCCGGATAGGTGACGGTAGCTTGTTCGCCCACCTGGTATTTTTCTTTATCAGTGGAGAAAGATAACATGGTGGCGGCTTCCGGATCGCTGGAGGAAGGTCGTCCGGCCCAGCCAGGCCAATCGACATACACTGTTTTACCCGTCGCATGACCATTTGTACGATCGACCACACGGATGAGGTAACGGCCCCATTCGGGATATTTAATCTGAAATTTGAATTGGCCTTCACCATTGCTGGTGGATAATTTGCCGCTGGTAATCAAATTATTATTGCGGGTGCCGGTGTATCGTGCCAAATCATCTTCCGACGATTCCCACCACCAGCGCCAGCTCACTTTGTAGATGTAATAATCCAGGTCTTTAACGCTCATCTTTTGACCATCAGCATCCAAGGTCACCACCTGAATGGTATGGGTGGTATCGGTCAGTAGCATGCCGCGCCGATCGCCTTTAGGGGTATTGACCCCTACAAAAACCGGATAGGGCGCATAAGGAAGGGTCACCCGGTCCACACTGAAATCACCACTCTCCTCGAATACGCGGGTCATGAAAGAGGCTTTTAACATACCGGGTGCTGCATCTTGAACTTCTATACGGGCATCAAAAGCAGCTTTTCCGTTTTCATCCAGTTTCCCTTCAAAAAGTGTAGACTCCTCTGAATTGAATCGACGAGCGGGATCATCAAAGGTGAAACCACTATATGCAGGGAAGGTGGTACGTGATTGGTTCAGGGTGACATTAACGTTGGCTTTCAGGTGGCGGGCAATGGCGCCGTGCAACCATTTCACTTCCATTTCACCTTGTGTGGGTGTTCCGGCAGTCAGGCGTTTCGTGTTGAAATCCAGTTTTATCTTTAAGCGGTTGGGTTTAATGGTTTCCACACGTAATCCTTTTTCAAAGGTGCTGCCACCAATTTTTACCCGTGCCAGCCACATGCCGGTAGGGGCATCCTGGTTGGTATGGGTTTTAAAACAGTACAGATTATCCGGCGACAGACGTTGCACTTGTTTGGCAATGGTTTGTCCGTGCGGATTCACTAACTCAAAAACTACCGGGTGATCTGCCGGCAAGGTCTCACCTTTATTTTCTAAAATGAAAGAGACGAACAGCGTATCGCCCGGACGCCAGACGCCACGTTCACCATAAATAAAGCCTTTCATACCTTTTTGAACCACCTGACCGCTCACATCAAAACGACTCAGGGAGAGAGAAGAGCCATCATCCAGACGGAGGTAACCGCGTTGTTTGCCATCTTTAGCGATGAGCAAATAGGGTTTGCCAGTAACAGAAATACGAGCCAGGCCTTTTTCATCGGTGCGGGTAGTACCAACCACCTGGTTTTGGTAGTTTAAGATTTCGACTTCCACATTGCTGATGGGGTAAGTGGTACGGATATCAGTAATGGCCACCACCAATTCTTTATCAGTGCCTTGCTTGGCAATGATACCTAAATCGGAGGCCAGAATATTTCGACTGACCAGCTTATTGCGATAATAGGATGGGGAACAGGGATTTTCCCGTTCGCTCCAGTCGTAATAGTAGCCATCTTCGTACCCATCCCAATAACTGTTGTAGTATTCACTTGGGGTGTCCCAATAGGTCATGTCCGACTCCGACACCTCTTCGACCGGTTGCGCCGATTCCAGGTTTTCTTCGCTTTGCTCTTCACTCTCGCATGGATAAACGGAGTCTGATTGACGCATTTTAAGTTCGATGCGATAAATAGCACCTTGCTCGGGTTGAATTAAATCAGCCAGGTTGAGCGAGAAAGTATTCCACTTGGTTAAATCCAAAGAGCGGTCATTATCCAGGCGGATGATTTGTTTCTTCACCAGACGACCGGCACGCTTGAGTTGATAACTGCCATTCAGCTGATTCACCTGCAGAAAATGGGCTACATTATTTTCGTAAATCTTGATGATGCGAACTTGAATACTTTTCAAACTCACCGCCTTGAAAGGGAAGATCAGGCCTTCACTACTGGGTAGGATGGTGCCTTTGCCAATGAGTTGAACAGTTGGTTTGGGAGTTTCAAAGGTGAGGTCATAGCGCTCTTCACTGTTCACCGTATAACCCAGAATATTTTTGATGCCCGGTGAAACAATCACTGTTTTGCTACCCGAAAGTCGACGTGACGGATATACTTTTACCCGGTTGTTTTCAATGCTATATTTCAGACGTGACAGGTTGCCAATGGAGATCAAACCATTGATGTTCTGCTTTTCATCCAGGGGATCGGAGAACGTGACCACCACATATTGATTGGGGTGCATGATAACGCGCGCATCAACCACTTTAAAATCGTTTAATGAAGGGATGTCAATGGTTTCGGTATCTGATTTATCGACGCCAATGGATTTGCCATCATAAATCAGGTGAAGGGTACCAGATAATTCCTTTCGCAGCACCTGGCGTATTTTGAACAAATGCGATTTCTCACTGGGATAGTGGGTCCATTCAACCTCCAGCTCCTTGCCATCTTGCTCTGCTTTCAGCATGGTTTCCACCTGATCATTATCCGTGTGATCGGCCAGGTTAATGCGCCCCATAAACGTATTTACTTTCAGGTCATCCGCTTTATCCGGTTCCAGCCCTTGTGGTTCCAGTCTAAAGTTTTGTTCAATGGTTTGAAAAGTAAATTCAAATTTGTCCGCTTCATCGGTATAGATGTCAGGCAAATCAATTTTCACCTGGTATTCCTGGCCGGAGGGGAGGCGTTCTTCCGGTTGGAAAAGGAGTGTCTGGGGGTCGGCCCAAATCAGTTTCCCTTTAATGGAAGGGCTGAATGTGACCAGGTCTGCTTCAGCTTCCTGATCCGGCACAATACCGGCCACCGGTTGTGAAAATCGAATTTGCACAGCCGATTCATTGGAAATAATGCCCGAGGTAAAAGCGGCTACCTTGGCATTGTACACCACTTCCTCTTTTGATTCTTTTGATTCACTGCCACTGCGGCAGCCTGAAAGGATGGAAAGAACTAACCCGGCGATCAGGGCCAGCGCTGCAATCGGTCTATTCATAGCAATAGTTAAGATAATTTTATATAAAAGTACGAAAAGTGGAGGAATCACACTGTATTGAATAAAAGAAAATGATTTTGTCATATAATGAGTAGGGCAATACCCTGCCCAAGCCTTGAGCATACCCCTGCTCCAGTCGAGAGCATACCCTTGCTCCAGTCGAGAGCATACCCCTGCTCTAGTCGAGAGCATACCCCTGCTTAACCAGGAGAATGATAAAAAACGCCTGATCTGTTGGTTGAGATCAGGCGAAACCATTTAGGTCTAATACTTATAAGAAATGACTCTTTCACAATTAAAGGTTGATTAATCGGGTTTGTAAAATTACCAACCACTAAGGAAGAGTAATCAAAATAACTTTCAAACCACAAATATCGCAAATAGACACAAATGAGTCAGACAACCGCTTCGCTGTTTCCTGTTTTGTTGTCCGCTAATTTCTCGAATTTAACTAATTAAAAACAGTTTAGCTGCCTGGTGTTTTTCGAAGGAAAACTAATTCGCTTAATTAGTGTAATTCGTGGATAAAAATAAGAATCTAAACGATATTTCTTAAGTAACTATTAATAGTTATTTCGATACAATTCCTAGATGTGATATTGCATAATAAATTAATCAATCCACAATCAATTCAATGGTCGACATGCCAATCCGTAACGTTTTTCCATTCCGGGTGGTATTACGAATTTCAAGACGGTATTGCCCTGCTGCCAGTTGAGGGATACTCAAGGTAATTTTTTTAGGTTCGTTGGTGCGCAAGCGAGTCGCTTTTGTTTCTTCACCACTGTTTTTGTTGATGAAGAATACCCCTTGCTCTTGCTGATCATAAACTTTTAAAGCATATCCTTCAAGCTCCAGTGTGCCGCCCACAGAAAGTTTACTATTAGCAGAGTCGGATCCCCAATCGTAGATGGATTTAATTTCAGGCTGTTCCGGATCAGGTTTTACAAAGCGGGGTTTGATCTGTTTCACGGCTTCTTTTAAGGCCGGTCCGGGTACAATACTGATGGTGATGGTGTGACGCTCGGGATCAAAACGGTCATCGGGTCCGTCGAATACACCGGAAATATCCAGGCGGGTACTCATGTAATCATCCCGGTAAGTATTGCCCGCTGCGGTGTAATCAATAATGGTTTTCCAGTATTTTTTAGTCACTGTCTCCGATTCGGTATCGGTCAGGATAGAGCCCGGGCCAGTCATGTCGGCAATGAGTTCATCTCTGGTTTTAGTCACCATATTCACGGGTTTTCCCACATAATCATCAGGGTTGTCCTGTGTTAATTTGTTTTCAAATGAAGTGTAATCCATAGCTTAGAAA
>JAEINY010000160.1 GCA_016342595.1 Marinilabiliaceae bacterium | reverse complement strand
ACAGATGCTGCTACCGATGTTTTAAGTAACGGTGCAACTTTAAATGCTACCGTTAATGCGAACAATTCAGAAACTACAGTTACTTTCGAATATGGATTAACAACAGCTTATGGCACAACTATTACTGCCGACGAAAGTCCACTAAGTGGTTTGTCAGCTACTCCAGTGACTGCAGCCATTTCAGCTTTAAATCCAAATGCTACCTATCATTTTAGAGTGCTAGCTACCAATTCCGAAGGTACAAGCAATGGAGAGGATTTAACCTTTACTACTTTAAAATATGACCAAGTAATTACATTTGCTGAATTACCAGACAAAGAAACTACAGATATTGATTTTGATCCGGGAGCAACAAGTAGTTTAGGATTAGAAATATCATATACTAGTAGTGATGAGTTAGTTGCTACTATTGTAAATAATATGGTTCATCTTGTTGGAGCAGGAACAACAACTATTATTGCATACCAAACGGGGAATGATACTGTAAATGCAGCAACTCCTGTAGAACAAAGTCTAACAGTTACTGAAGGTACTGGAGTCAACGAAGCTCAATTTGCAAATTTAAGAATGTACCCTAATCCAGTAAAAGATCTCTTAACAATTGATATTGAAAAAACCATAATCGATAAGGTTGAGATCTCAATTATTGATTTAAAAGGAGAAGTGATTTTCCATAAATACTTTAATGATTCAAAATTCCAAATAAATACAGATACGTATAATCCTGGCATTTACATTATTGAAGTGAAAACATCCAATGGAAGTAAAAAACTTAAATTATTGATTGAATAAAATCCCACTTGGAGAACTTCAGCCGTGAAAGACAAGGCTGAAGTTCTCCATTTTATTTTGAACACCAATTTCAAAAAACATAACAATTCGATTTTAATTATCGATATATTTCAAAACAATAGCCCTGCTAAAAAAAACCTTAGGTCTCTCAATAATTTTCAATCCAATGGCTTCTAATTTGGCAATCATTTGATTAAACGATTGTTTTGACACATGAAATTTTGGTTCAATTATAAAAATCAAACCATTAGGTTTTAATATTGAAATCAATTCATTAAATAGAGTCTCCTGATCGGGAACTTCATGAATCATATAAAAAGCCAGAACAAAATCCACTTTCTCAGTAACACCTACATTTTTATCTTCACATTGATGAAGGACAATCCGTTGTTCTAATTTTGTTCCTGCAACTTTTTTCATAATCCTGTCAAGCATCACCTCTTGCATATCAACAGCTATGACTTTCCCTGAAGCACTAACCAATTGTGCCATTTCCAGAGAAAAAAAGCCGGGTCCACAACCTAAATCACAAACGGTCATTCCGCTTTTAATAAAAAGGCTTTAATATTTTGTGTGGATTTTGAATTAAGCTCCTTAATGAGGAATCAAGTAAACCTGCTAATTCCACAGGGCAAATCATTGTACTATTGTCTTTACTCATAATAGGCTAAGTAAAAATTTACTATCATCATACCTGTTTTACACTTATTGATAAATAATCGAAAATTTGACTTCATACAACTCTGACTATCTGGATTTTAATTAAAACATGACTTCGATAAAGTTAACTAAAACCTTATATTTTGTTCTATAAACGATAACAGGTCTAAAGACGCTGTCATGTTTATTATATACTCTGACTGCATTTCAACTTGTCATCGTCAGTATGACATTACAACGTTAAAACAAGGGGAATAAGGTTTTTAACTCTTTAGTAATGTTTCCTGATAGTTATATAATTAAACTATGAATTTTAAAATTAATAAAAATACAATGAGCTTCCAATTTAATAAAATGATAAAATCATAAGACTCATTATGGATAAAAACCCATTTCTATTCTCAATACATGGTGGGTTGTTATGTTCAGCGAATCAATATTTCATGAATGATTATTTATCAAAAACAAATTTCCACACCTTCGTATATCCGGGAAATAGCTTTTAACTTTCACAATTCTTATTTTCGGCGCATGCTACCTTTTCTTTTATTTCTAACATTTCTGCTTGCGCCTATTTTCATTATACAATATTCAAACTCAGAGTTAAAACTCAGAGCTAATCATGAAAAACCATTTCTGCATTTTTTAAAAGCAATTTCCCTCCTTCTGATATCTACAAATTATAGTCTTCAGAACATTTCAGAAGTCAATAATGCCATTTGAGTAACTCATTTATAAAAACCTCAAATGAGTAATGTTAATTTGTAGCATAACTTGTATTTAATTATAAAACAAAAACAATGAAAGGTAAAAACAAATGGGTGCTTTTTGGGATACTGCTGTCAATAACCATAGGCTGCAGCACACCTAACGCTGAAAAAAACCAGCCATTACGCAAAGTAAAAGTACAACAGGTGCAAAAAGCCTCCCCAAACCTACGGAACAATTTTTCGGGTATTGTAAAGGAGGCCCGCGAAGTAAATCTGGCATTTCGGGTTGCTGGTCCTATTATGTCAATACATGTAAAACCTGGTGACTTTGTAAAAAAAGGAGATGTAATCGCCGAAATTGACCCGCGCGACTATCAAATACAGGCCAATGTGGCTCAGGCCGAATACGATAAAGTATTATCTGAAACCAAACGCGTGGCTGAACTTTATCAACGAAAAAGCGTAGCCGAAGTGGATTACCAAAAAGCCATGGCCGGTGAAAAAATGATAACAGCTCAACTTCAGCATGCCCGGCATCAGCTAAACGACACTAAATTATTCGCCCCCTTTTCGGGATATATTCAGGTACTGAATTACGAAACAGGCGAAATGGTAAACACAGGCATGACCATAGCTACCTTAATTGATATGGAATATTATCAGATTGAGGTGGAGATTCCCACATCACTTTTTATATTAAAAGATCAATTTACAGCCTTCTGGTGTAAACAGAACGAGCTCGACAGTATGGAACTGCCTCTGAAACTCACAAATTATAATATTAAAGCCAACAACAACCAGCTATATAAACTCTATTTTAGGCTTAATCCGGCACTAAATAAGCAAATAGCTCCTGGCATGAACATCCAGGTATTCATTGACTACACCAACCCCTTGGAATACCCATACTTTGTACCTTTAAAAGCTGTATTTAATGAGCAGGGACAGTCCTTTGTATGGATTTACGATGTCCAGAGCAGTTCTGTAGAAAAACGTCAAGTGGTAACCGATGGACTTACAGGTGGAGGTGGTATCTATATTATCAAAGGATTATCAGCAAATGAAAGCATCGTAGTTGCCGGAGTTCATGTTCTTAATAACCATCAAAAAGTGGAAGTAATGAAACCCGTTTCGGATACAAATATTGGAGGACTCTTATGATGCATTTGTCAGAATTAGTTTTCAGAAAAAAAAATATTTTTTATTTTCTGCTGGTCAGCATCATCGTAGGCGGCATGCTTTCGTACCAAAACATCAGCAAGCTCGAAGACCCTGAAATTGTGGTTATGATGGCCAAAGTGGTAACAATATATCCCGGAGCTTCGGCACACGAAGTTGAAATGCAGGTTACCAATGTGCTGGAAAATGAAATTAGTGAACTGGCCGATATTGAAAGCATTAAATCACAATCGTCGGCCAATGTTTCGGTAATTGATGTGGAGCTTAAGATGACCGTGCCTCAAGGGGAAATACCTCAACGCTGGGAATTTATGCGTCGAAAAGTGCAAAATGCCATCCCCAAACTTCCTGAAGGAACTCAAAAGCCCATGGTTATAGATGATATTGGGGATGTATACGGTATGTTTTATGCCATGACAGCTGATGGGTTTTCGTATCAGGAAATGGCCGAACAAGCCGATTTTATTAAAAGAGGCATTCTTGAAGTGGAAGGAGTGCGCAAGGTTGCTGTATATGGAAACCAAACTCCAACTGCGGATATTGTATTATCGGTTGAAAAAATGGCACAAATGGGTCTGTTTCCTGTACAGGTCATAAGCGCCATTCAACAATACAACTTATCAGTATATCCCGGAGTGCTTAAAACCGGGAACCAGGCTTTAAGAGTATCAGTAAGCGGAAGAATTAATAGCATTGAGGATTTGAAAAATATACTGGTAAAGGGATTAAATCAGGAGCTTTTTAAATTATCCGATTTTGCAACCATCACCCAAACATATAACGACCCACTTCACAATACCATGTTCTTGAATAATCAGGAAGCTTTGGGAATCTCCATCTCAATGGAATCGGGCGAAAACATTATAGAACTGGGCAAAAGAGTCGATGAACAGTTGACACAGTTGAAAAAAAATATACCAGCAGGCTTTGAATTTTCAAAAGTATTTTTTCAACCTGAAAAGGTAGATAATGCCATCAATAACTTCATGAGAAACCTGATAATGTCGGTGCTCATTGTAGTTATTGTTCTAATGCTCACAATGGGTCTGCGTAGCGGACTAATTATTGGAGGCGGACTATTACTTACCATCCTGGCCACCTTTCCCATTTTATTAATGGCCGATGGCACTTTACAGCGCATCTCACTGGGGGCCTTTATTGTAGCCATGGGAATGCTGGTTGATAATTCCATCGTGGTGATTGATGGTATTATGGTTGATCTGCAAAAAGGCCGGAAAAACAAAAACACCTTCATTAATTCAGCCAAACGCACTGCCATGCCATTGCTGGCAGCTACCGTAATTGCAGTTGCCGCATTTTTACCAGCATTTTTATCGAAAGATACAGCTGGGACCTACGTTCACGATCTATTTGTAGTACTATGCATTTCACTACTTATAAGTTGGGTATTGTCTCTAACCCAGGTGCCCCTATTTTCTGCCCTATTTTTAAAACAAAATAAAAAAACAGCAAAAAAAAATCCCTTCGAAGGAATCATGTATAAAGTGGTACGCAAAGCGCTTACTTTTTTTATGAAACATAAAATACCAACCATAATTTTAGCTGTTATCCTATTATGTATCTCTGCATATAATTTCAAAAATGTAAAGCAGACCTTCTTCCCTGATTTTAACTACAATCAAGCATACATTGAGTACAAGCTGCCTTATGGCAACAGTCCCGAAAAAGTAAACCTCGATCTAAAAGAGATAACAGAGCACCTTTTGAGTTTTGACGAGGTTAAAATGGTGGTTACCAGTCAGGGAATGACTCCTACCCGCTACTGTCTGGTACGTGCTTTGGGTGAAATTGCTGATAATTATGGTGAACTTATTGTGAATTTTGAAGATTACGAAACCATGATACGTATGAAACCGCTTTTTGAACAATATCTGCACAATAATTATCCTGACGCCAGTACCCGCATACGAAAATATAATCTTTCAATAAAAGCGTCACACACTGTTGAAGCAGAGTTTTCAGGACCCGATCCCGCCATATTGCGTCAACTCAGTCATCAGGCCAGGCAAATCATGCAAAACAGTCCCTATGCCGATACGTACACCATTTGCGACAACTGGGAACCCATGGGAAAAACCCTGTATGCTCAATACAACCAGACGTCGGCAAGCCGTACAGGTACAACCCGATCCGATATAAGCAATGCGCTGCTTGCGGCAACCGATGGCTTACCACTGGGTTATTTATATGAAGGTGAAACTCCTGTTGAAATTCGACTTAAAACACGCAATAACGATGGCACCCGTATCGAAAATTTAAATGATGTGCCAGTTTGGAATCTGATTCCCAACATTAACCCCATTGATAAGGATAAAATTACACAGCTTATAACTGGCGTCACCTCGTTGCAGGATGTTACAAAAGAAATAGTCAGTTCCATTCCCCTGAGCACTGTAACTCATGATGTTGCAATGCAATGGGAAGAGAGTGTGGTACACCGTGTAGATGGTAAACGCACCATTCAGGCTCAATGCGAACCCAAAGACGGTGATAGCCCTGCCCTTTTACGTCAGGATATAAAAAAAGCCATTGAAGCTATTGAATTACCCGAAGGCTATAGCGTAAAATGGATGGGAGAATTTGAACTACAGGGAACAGCTTTAAAAAATATATTCAGTTACCTCCCCATTGCTTTAATGATTATCATATTAGTGCTTATTATGCTGTTTAATGACTTTAAGCGTCCTTTAATCGTACTGCTTTGTATTCCTCTGGCTATCATTGGCATTGTGCCCGGACTTATACTTAGCGGAGAACCTTTTACATTCATAGCCATTATTGGAACACTTGGACTGATGGGAATGCTCATTAAAAATTCCATTGTGCTTCTGGATGAAATACACAAACAAATTCGCGAAGGCAAGGAACGGTATCATGCCATTATCAATGCCACTATTTTGCGAACACGTCCGGTTATAATGGCATCATTTACTACTATTTTAGGAATGCTACCCCTATTTACCGATCCTATGTACAGCAGCATGGCGGTAGCTGTAATAAGTGGGCTGTTAATAGGAACGTTGATAACACTAATATTTGTACCCATACTATATGCTGTTTTCTACGGTGTGGAAAATAATGAAGGAAACACAAACTTAAAACCCGTTGCATAATGATATCTAAAAATCTAAAAAAATATATCCCCCTTTGTATGACCCTGCTTTTTGCAACGGGATTGCAGTCACAAGAAGTCATGTCGCTAAAACGCTGTCGCGAGATGGCATTGGCCAAGAGCGAAAATTTAAAAATGGCTGACAAAACCCTTGAAAAGGCCAATGCGGAAAAAAAAGCCATGCGTACGCTATACCTACCCTCGGTTTCAGGGTCTGCAACGGGAGTTTACCTTAAGGACAATTTTGAAATGGAGATGTATTTGCCTACGGTTACTCCTGATCTTACCACCGGCGAATTAACACCGAACATCATGATTAATCCGGGCACAGGCCAACCGGTAATAGGCGCCGATGGCAATCCGGTGTTTAATATGTATGCCTGGCTGCCCATCGACCTAAGTTTAAAGGGAGCCTATATGGCAGGAGTATCCGTGGAACAACCTCTTTTTACAGGCGGCAAAATATTGGCTGCTAACAAAATGGCCGGTATTGGAATTGAAATGGCACATGAAAACCGAGACTTGCAACAGATGAATACTCTGGCCGAAGCAGACCAGACCTATTGGTTGTATGTTTCGGTAACAGAGAAGGTAAAACTGGCAAAAAAATCAGTTGAACTTTTAAACAGTCTCGTTGAACGGGTTCAAAACAGTTACGAAACCGGAATGGTAAATAAAAATGAGCTGTTAAAAATTCAGGTTCAGTACAACAAAGCTACTCTTGATTTTCAAAAGGCTCAAAGCGGTTTGCAACTCACACGCATGTCTCTTTGCCGGGTTACCGGACTCAGTTTTGACACCCCCATAATGGCTACCGACACGATAGTAGAGTTCTCAAACACATTACTTTCTGAATTTGGATCGGAAGATGCCACATTGCGTCCAGAATATAAACTCATGGAATATTCGATTGCTCTTGAAGAGGAAAATATTAAAATCACAAGAGCCGAATATCTACCTACAGCAGGCCTTAGTGCTGGCTACACGCATCTGGGAGGGATAGAACTTAGCGGAACCGATTACAACAATTCAAACCTCAACGTGATGGCATCCGTAAAAATTCCTCTGTTTCAGTGGGGCAAAGGAAAACAAAAAATAGCGGTCGCCAGAATTGATAAAGAATTGAAAGAACTGGAATTGGAAAAAAACATCCAGTTATTGCAACTGGAAATTGAACAGTCCAAATTAAACCTTCAGGATGCATGGTTGCGCATCAGCATAACTGAAACATCATTAAAACAAGCTGAAGAAAACCTGAGAGTAAGTAACGATAATTATGAGTTGGGTGCCGAATTAATTACTGATTTACTAATTGCACAGGCACAATGGCAAAATGCTTTTAGCGAGCTTATTGATGCTAAAACCGACTTTAAGCTAAAAGAGACATTGTATTTAAAAACAACAGCTAAACTATTGCTAAAATAGAGTATCTATAAATATTAAAATTGATTAAATAATCTTAAAGAAAAACACAGGCTTCATTATTTTATCTTATTTTGTGTAATTAATTGGAACAAAAACCATTCATTTAAACTTAAATTTTCCAAAACACTGATGCAAAACCACGAACTCCACTTCATAAGCCGCCTGCCAACCTATACGGCAACCAATACTTTGATACGAATAGTTCTTGTGGGATTAGTGGGCACCCTGTTTTTGATTCTGGCAACCAACGTTACTTCCGAAATGGAGCTGGCAATTCCATTTAGCATCTATGTAAGGGTAATTATCACATTCATAATCCTTTCAGAATGCAATGTAATTTTCGATAATATCGCAGAAAGATTCTTTCCAATTCCTGAAAGGATAAAGACCCGTGTTTTTCTACACTTTGTAATCAGTCTTACCATTGGTTTTTTGTCCATCCTCTATTTTGACCGAATCAACGTCATGGAAGACTTTCTAAAACAGCGTATTGTATGGCTATTATTGGCATTTGGTCTTTTATTTGTATTTATTCTTATAATGGTATCTATTGGATTACGCATAACCGAAAAATGGATTCGATCGCTAAAAGAAATTGACCTGTTGAAAGATGCAAAACTAAAAAGTGACTACAGTTCGTTACAAGATCAGCTAAACCCGCACTTTCTTTTCAATAATTTGAGCGTATTAAAATCAATGATTATTTATGATGCGAAGGCGGCCGTAAATTTTACACAGAATTTTACCGATGTTTACCGTTACGTTTTGCAGAGCAGTGAAAAAACAACAGTTAAACTTAAAGAGGAACTGGAATTCATTCACTCCTATATCGGGGTTCATAAAGAGCGATTGGGAGAAAGTCTGGAAGTACACCTTGATATTTCACCAGACATGATGAATAGGGAATTGCCTTCGCTGGCATTGCAATTGTTGGTGGAGAATGCATTGAAGCATAATATTGCCAGCAAAAAAAAACTGCTTAAAATTAATATAAGTGCTAAAAACAACCAGCTTACAGTGCTTAATAATATTCAGATAAAAGATGTCACCTATTCTACACGCAAAGGATTAAATAATCTGGTTTTAAGATACGAAATGTTAACGGAACAAGAAATAAAAATAAGTAGTGATAATGATATATTTAAGGTAACCATCCCTCTATTATAAATTGTACAGGTATGAAAATTTTAATTATTGAAGACGAATTACACAATCAACGGCTAATACAGGGTATGATTCAGGAAATTCGCCCCCATTGGCAAATTGCAGGGGTGATGGAAAGTGTGAGCGAAAGCATAGAATGGTTAAAAGATAACAGTCCCGATCTTATTTTTATGGACATTCAACTTGTCGATGGTATCTGTTTCTCAATATTTGAGCAAGTGCATGTAAAAAGCCCCGTTATTTTCACCACAGCCTACGATAATTTTGCCATTCAGGCTTTCAAAGTTAACAGCATCGACTATTTATTAAAACCCATAAAAGATGAAGAACTAAAGAGAGCCATCAAAAAGTTTGAACGTCAAAATCAGCCACATCATGAAATTGAAAACTACAACGAAATTTTGGATGCCATAAGGAAAGGTGAAAAGAAATATCGTACCCGTTTTTTAATTCAGGGCAGTAAAGCATATTTCAAAATAAACACATCCGAAATTGCCTATTTCTATAGCCAAAACAAAATAACATTCGCCATAACCTTTGAAAACAAAGAACACATAATTGACTTCACCCTGGAAACCCTGGAAGAAGAACTTAACCCCGATCAATTTTTCAGAGCGAACCGTAATATGATTATTCATATTGATGCGGTAGAGAAATTTGAAGATTATTTTGGAGGAAAACTCTACTTAAAATTAAATCCACCATTTCACGAAGAAGTTACCATTAGCCGTTTAAAAAATTCAGCCTTTAAAGCATGGGTAGGCAAATAATATTTACAACATTAACTTTTACTCCCGATATTCCCTGAATATCTAGTTCTTAATTACTTTATCGATGCTAATTATTTCACCTTTTATATTTTTCAATATCGTTAGCTACATGACTGGATTAAGATGCCTGATATCAGTATTATTTAACTATTATGGTTATCCTTAGTAACTACTCAGGTACATTTTTTTAGAAATGCCGTTTGCAGATAAACTCTGCTTTTTTATCAACTCATTTTCCTTGTAGTGAACTTTAAATATTTATTTATTTTCCATTCATGCGATTGTTATGAGGCTATAATTCTCAAACTCATTTTTTTGCGTAAAATTTGTTGATAACCTGATTGTACATGTTGGCAAACTAGGGTCTATCAGCAAGGTATTTTAATTCCTATCTCTTTCCTTTGTAAAAAGAAATCATGGTTAATAGAAAGGATATAGAAAAAAAGAGCAAGAAAGAGTTGGTTGATTTCACCTGTGAACTCTTTACTATGGTTGAAGCCTTAACTAAAACGGTTCAATCTCTCGAAGATGAAATAAAATCTCTTAAAACGACAAAGAATAGTGGCAATAGCTCATTCCCACCTTCTCGCGACTTATTTAAATGTAAGAATCAAAGTCTACGAGAAAAAAGCAATAAAAAAAGTGGAGGACAAAAAGGACACAAAGGAAAGACCCTATTGATGTCACCCAATCCTGATAATATAATCGTTCATAATCCTAATAACCACTGTCCTAAATGTGGAAGAATCCATAGTAATACAGATTTAAAAATAACTGCTAAGCGGCAAGTTATCGACATACCTGTAATTGAAGCTAGCATTACTGAACATCAGGTATATCAGACAAATTGCACTTGTGGTCATGTTCTTGTTGGAGATTTTCCTTCAGATGTATCAGCCCCCGTTCAATATGGAAATAATTTGGTGGCTTTGACTGCATATTTGAGTTCACGTCAATATATTCCTTACGCTCGACTGACTGAACTGATAAAGAGTATTACAAATATTTCAATAAGCGAAGGCACAGTATTTAACCTGCTCAATAAAGCTAGTGATGCGGTTCTACCACTTTACAAGGCGATAGAAAATGAGGTGTCGAATTCTAATGTTGTAGGTGGTGACGAAACAGGTATGAAGGTTATGAAGGGAAAATATTGGGCATGGACTTGGCAAACCGTTAAAGCAACATATATACATATTGCTGAAAGTAGAGGTTTTGTAACAATCGATAATATATTCCCAAATGGATTTCCTAATGCCACTTATGTAAGCGATTCATTAAGCGCTCAATTAAAAACATTTGCGAAACGACATCAATTATGCCTTGCTCACTTGATGAGAGAGCTAAATTATTTTAATGAATTATATCAACATAGATGGGCACTTGATATGAAGGTATTATTTAAAAAAGCTATTTTATTGAAAAACACAATGTCATTGGAGCAGTATGAAAACCCAAACCAAGAAAGAGATAAAATACTCAAAGAATTTAATTTGCTTATAAATGAAAAATTACCGAATACCATCTTGAAAACGTTTCCGTTTCAAAAAAGACTCAAAAAGCGTTGTGATCAGATATTCATTTTTTTGTTTTATCCAGAAGTGCCGTATGATAATAATAGTTCAGAACAAGCAATTAGGAACGTGAAAGTCAAGCAAAAGGTGTCTGGCAGTTTTCGCTCTATAAGAGGTGCTGAAATGTTTGCTATTTTGCGTTCTGTATTCGATACAATTAATAAAAAAGGAGGAAGTCCATTTGAATCGATGCAACTTGCAATAAGCCTTGCAGCAGCTAAGAAACAGCTATGTATAAATCAACCTGAGTAGTTACTATCCTTATAAATACCTAAATAGGTTTTAACAAAAAACTAAGGCTGAAAGCCATAAATAATATAGCTTATAGCAAGGTCCTAAGTTGCTTATTGTTAACAATAAGCAATGCAAACATAAAAATTATTTTTATGAAATCATCTTCATGCATCGCCATCTTTTATATTAAATATCAAGATATTTCTATTTAAACCCTCAACTTTTTTCTGTGATACATTAAACCTAACGGTATAAAATAATAAAACCAAAAATATGAGTCTGAGAAATACGCCCTTAAATAAGCAATAAACCCATTTGTCTGAGCATGACTAAACTATAACTATTCCAAAAAACAGTAAACTCGCCAAGTTTATTGGTAATAAAGTCCTCCTTGATATCTTCAAGCAAAAGCGAATTGGAATTTTCAATAGAAATAGTTGTGAATAGTTTAAGCAACCAAATTCCAAGATCTTTCTTTACCGATATACTTTCAAAACTTTGTTTAGTGTGCACTAAAATTTTGCACATTTCAACTGTTTTGCCTTTTTTAGTTTTTGCGAAAAATTCTAAGGTAGGTATTTGCCCCAACCACAACACTCTCTTTCTTAAAGGAATTTCTTGCTGGATTTTATCTACCAATACATCTTCAATATAATTAGGTGAAATTATAGTTTGGGGGACTTTAAAATCGAACCATTGCTTCAATTTAAAATCGAAACAAAGACCGTGCATGTAATTAAAAAGAGCCTTTTTTAAGCCATCACTGAATAGTTCATGGTCACATCCCTCTGTGTCAAGGTGAGGCACATCATTATTCGCAAAAGATCCAATAGTTTCAGATACTTTTTGAGCTTTATATTTTTGAGGATTCAACCCCACCGGACTATGTGCTGTCATGGCAAACTGATGCCAAAAAGCAGAATGTACAATTCCCTGCTCAAAGAGTTGCCGAACAATCTCTAAGGAATCAATGGTCTCCTGAGCTGTTTGAGTTGGGAAACCATACATTAAATAGGCATGAACCATTATTCCTGCTTCGGTAAAATTTGAAGCTGCTTTTGCCACTTGCGAAACAGTCACTCCTTTATTTATAAGCCTTAGTAATCTATCAGAAGCAACTTCGAGCCCACCTGAAATGGCAATACAACCTGAGGCAGCTAACAATCGGCACAAATCGCTTGTAAAACTCTTTTCAAAGCGAATATTGGTCCACCAAACGATGGTAAGTTTTCTTCTGATTATTTCAAGGGCTAGTACACGAAGTAAATTTGGTGGAGCAGCTTCATCCACAAAATGAAAGCCTGTTTCACCCGTTTGTTCTATAATCTTTTCAATTTTATCTACAATTTCTTTGGCACCCATCGGATCAAAACGATTTATATAATCCAACGAGGTATCGCAAAACGAACAATTGGCCCAATAACAACCATGCGCCAACATTAATTTATTCCATCGTCCGTTGCTCCATAAGCTGTGCATGGGGTTTGCTATTTCAATAACCGAAAGGTATTTTTCTAATGGCAAATCGGAATAATCAGGAAAGCCAATTTCTGATTGTTTATAATCTGTTTTATTAAGATTGTTATGATACTTAACTTGACCTTTTTCACAACTAAAAGTACGCACCAAATTAGTTTCATCGCCATGGCTTTGTAAAAATTGAATTAAATTCCACAGTGGAGCCTCACCATCATCCAAGGTAATGAAATCAACATAAGCAAAAACTCTGGCATCAGAAAGAGAGCGCAACTCTGTATTTGGAAAGCCACCCCCCATAATTATCTTTACTTGTGGGTGATTCTTCTTGATATACTGTCCCATTTTAAAAGCACAATATAAATTACCTGGAAATGGTACTGAGAACAAAACTAAATCATAGCTTGTTTCTGATAGTTTTTGACCTAATAAATCTAAAAGAACTTCATCAAAATAGGTGTTTTCTTTATTTAGTTCTGCATCCAACTCATCAAAAGTAGCTGCTGACCTACCTAATCGCTCGGCATAGCGTGAAAAACCAAAATTTGAATCAATGGCTTCAATAATTAAATCGGAAATATCTTCCAAATACAAAGTACATAGATGACGGGCTTTATCATGGTTACCCATATTTCCAAAAGCCCATTCCAAATCATCCAATTGTTGAAAACGTGAGGCTTCGGGCAAATAACTTCGTTGAATAATAAGATTCGATAGGGTATTGTTCTTATTTTGCAAAAAATGAATTACATGATCGATAGTATTAATATATAAATCATTGAGCTGATATATTCGCTGGCAATTCTCAGACAAAGGCTGTCCTTTTTCAGCAATTGTTGAAAATATTTTTGTTAAACCCTGTTTTGAAAATATCTGAAGAATAAGCTCAATTCCAAAATCGATCTGGGTGCTTTTAATGTTTTTAGTATTCAAAAATCCTTTTAAATAAGGAGTTGCCGGATATGGCGTATTTAGCTGTACAAAAGGAGGCGTTATTAAGAGTATATTTGGAGTCAAAACAAAATATTTATTACAGGTTTATACAAAGGTATTTTAATTGATTACATTTAATTTAAAACAGCCTTAAAAAACACAAAGCCATACGATGATTTGTTAAACAAGAGGATATAAGACTTAAATTTATATGGTTATCCCTATGTCAACCTAAATTGGCAAATTAGAAATGGTGGTTTTAAAAAGTCGATTAATACATTCAGACAATTAATTGCCTGTAAGGCATATTTATTTCAGCCGGAGGCAAGGCCTCCGGTATTGAACAGGTAAAAAATCGTTGCAAGCAGAAATATTAATGATAATTGATACCCAAATTGAGCGATTCTCGCTCACGATTTAGTTCTTGTAAGTATTTCACTGCACTTTGTTTGTGAAACACTACAATCTCTACATCGGGGTTAACTCTAAGTAAAGCGCTTGTTCGCTATGCTCCAATCGCTCAACTTAGATGATACTTACATGCAACGAAAGGTATAGTAATTATCAGGCATAAGCCACAACACTCTCAAACATCAATTGATAAATAATTATAGAAGGTCAGTAGATAAGTTCATATGTACAGACGCAGCAATTATACGGGCTTATTATATGTGCAAATGCTGTCA
>JAEINY010000159.1 GCA_016342595.1 Marinilabiliaceae bacterium | reverse complement strand
TCACCCGGGTTAATGCTGCAAACAATCACATTCCCAACCCCATTTTCATCAATATCACCCGCATATAATACCGATCCCAAACGTGAATAACCTGGAATGGTTATAAGCGATGATTTCAATTCAGGAACTGAAACCGCCAATATCTTCCCCCGTTCGCCTTCTTTTAAGCTGGCAAACACCTGCTTTTTATAATCTGCGAAAGCCCGAAGCTTTCTTACTTCTTCAGGCAAGGGTAGTTCTTTACACACTAATTGATGTGCGGCCAACGAAGCTTCCAAATCAAAGTATTTTAAAGACCTGGTATGGTATAAAAACAGGTTCTGCTGATCTTCACAAAAATACATTTGCCTAAATTCCTGAACATTGGAAGAAAAAAGCAGATGCATACCCTGATCGAATAAATGAAATAGGGGCAATATCTGTGTTTTACTTTCACTTCTGATGACGTAAAAGATTTTTCCTTCCGGAGCTATTAATTGGCCTCCATTAGTTATCACCGCATCCTTTCCGAAAGGAAGGTACTCTGAAAGTGTGTCAGCCAGATAATCGTAACAGAACACTTGATTGGTGCTTTTTCCAACTGCAAAACAAAATACGGGATGCTCCTTAGAAATATCATTGTGAACACCTAAATAGAAAATATAACTTTTACGCATCTGCTCATTCCCAAAATCAGGAATCACGGGCACTTTTCGCTTAAGTTTTTTTGTCTCTACATCGTGAATATAAAAACATAGGGTATCGTTATAAGTAGACAGATACATGAACTCATTATTCCCATCCTTATCAAGATCTGCACAAGGTGGTGCCGGATACCCCAACATCATCCCAATGAGTCGACGGGAATAGATTTCATGATCATCACTGTTCAAATCATTCTCTAAGGCACACACATTTGAATACGAATCCAACCATAAATCAACCGCTACCTGTTCTGTGGCATTCACATCAGCATTCATGTAATACCGCAAATGATTATTACCCGACACACCTAACGAAGTTGTAACCTTGTATTTCTGAACAATCGGAGGTGCTATCAACACCGTTAAAACACCCAATAAAAGGCCAATCACCAAGGGGTGGGATACCAGGCGATAATTGATGATTTGAAACTTTACCATTAAAAATAAGATGACGTTTTCGGAAGAGTTAGTTGATCATGCCTTCCAGTTCATAGAAACAGCTACCTGAAGCTTTTATCGGATACTCTTTTTCACCATCAGTAAGGATACAAGTACGCTTGCGCCGAATCAATCCCGTCAGATGCCGCGTATTGATAATTACCGACCGGCTGATGCGGTAAAAACCAGCAGTCAACAGCTTTTCAAGCTTGCCAATACCCATCGTAATCAAGTGAACTTTTCCACCTTTGAGTGTGATGTTGGAATAGTTGCCGTCGGCAGTAACAAACAAGATCTGTTCCGGTTCGAGCAGCAAGGTTTTACCTCCGGATGACAGGGTGATCTTACCGGCTTCTTCTATCTGAGAAATAACTTGCTCTATATCACTGGTCGTCCCCTCTTGTAAGCGGTTTAATACGGTCAACAAATCGTCCATAACGATGGGTTTGAGCAAAAAGTCAACTGCTGATCCCTTGAAGGCCTCGAAAATATAATTATCATAGGCCGATACCATTACTACCTTTACCGATACTCCCAACTCCTTAATCTCCTTCAACAAAGTAATACCATCTTTGCCGGGCATGTCCACATCCAGAAATACCACATCAGGCTGATGTACCACAATCTGACGCAAGCCCAAATTGGGATTGGTCTCCTGTGCTACAATATCCACCCGGCCCGTGGTTGATAACAGGTGGTTGATGACTTTTAAAGCATTCGCTTCATCATCGATTAATACGGCTGTTAATTTGGATGACTGCATAAGCAGATAAAAAGTCTTTTGGTTATAGCTGACAAAAATAACCAATCTTAAACAATTCATACTTGATTATTGAACTAAATTTAACAAAAAATCAACTCATCCAAAAAAGAGGAGATTTCGTGTAAAAATCAGGGTGCTAAAAAAAGTGCTCGCCTCATCATTTATTTACCCCATGAAAAATGGCCTATTTTGCCAAAAATACTCCTTAAGCCATAAGGAGATGACGGGATAACAAAACAACGCAAACCATATGAGTCTGGAAAAAGTATTAGTGGTCGAAGATTCACCTCTTACGGCGACTATCATTAATGATTACATGGAAGACAACGGCTTTAAAGTGTGCGGCATTGCCAAAAGCTTTTTGGAAGCAAAAAATATCTTTGAAGCGCATCACCCTTCTCTATTGATCTGTGACATTCATCTGGAAGGGCCTAAAAACGGGATTGAATTTGTCACTGAGATAAAAACAACCCATCCCACCACACTCATTATCTTCATCTCGTCGGACATGCAAAACAAGGTGCTGACCCAAGCCCAGCAGACCAAGCCGCATGCCTATCTGACCAAACCATTTACCGAACAACAGTTGATAACGGCCATCAAAATGGCCGTTATTCGACGTCAGAATGACCATCCGTCCAACTTCGATTTAACCGATAAAGATTTAGAGGTGCTAAGATTATTGGGACAAGGTAAAGCCAATAAAGAAATTGGCGAACAGTTATTCGTCAGCCATCATACTGTTGATTCCCGTCGACGAAAGATTCTGTTGAAACTAAACGTATCCACCATCAACCAGGCCCTTTGCATTGCTTCTGATAAAAGCTGGTTTCACATCGATCCGGTTGAATCATCCTATTGATATGATCCTTGTAAAAACATCTGTCAAAAAGGTTGTTTTAACAAAATGCAGCCTTTTACTTTTAGGATGGTTATTACTCATTGGTAACGTACTTGCGCAACGCACGCCGGATCAGGACCAATTTATCGACGCATTAAACCTATCTCCCACTGAAAAAGAGTGGCTCGACCTCAACTACGTTGTACGCGTCCATCCCGATACCTGGCCTCCCTTTAACTATTGGGACATAAAAACCGGTACCAATCAAGGTATCTGTGTGGAATACCTGCGGTGGATCGCCCAAAAAACCGGCATCATCTTCGAATACCCATCCATGTGGATGCCTTTGAAACATATTTTGCCAGCCCTGGAACATAAACAACTTGACCTCTCTCCCTCCCTGCAAAAAACGCCGGATCGCCAATCCTATTTATTGTTCTCCGAAGTGATTCACAAGGAATCATTCAGTCTGTTTGGCAAACAAACACTACCAAAGGGTGAAAAAGTATTTGAAAAACCAGGTTTGCGAATCAGCAGTGAGGAGGGATCGAAAACTTACCAATATTTAAAACTTCATTATCCCAATGCGATCATAGTACCCACCATCACTGAAGAAGATGGCCTGCGAAAAGTCATGAGTAAGGAAGTTGATTATCATGCCGGAGCTGCATCTGTGTGCAATTACCTGATAAGAACCTATTATGGCTTGCAAGATCTAAAACTTGCCCGGAAGCTGGACTATGAAAAACAAGGTGTATATATGGCGGCACGTAATGACTGGCCAGAATTAATCACCATTCTCAATAAATCGATGCACCAGATGCCGCCGTCGCATAAGCAGGAGATTATTGACAGCTATTTGCACAAGACCGATTGGAACAAATACAAAAACTACCTGTTTTGGGCAATGGCCATTTTAATATTGGTTTTATCCGTCATTGCCCTACTGCTTAAGCACTCCATGCAAAAACAGAAGGAGCAGAAAAAAAAATTACAACAAGATGACCTTAAGCTACAACAGGCTTCGGAGATGGCCGGGTTGCACTTTATGGAATACCACCCTAAGAAACAAGTACTACACCTTGGGCCCAAAAGCGCCCTTTTTCTTACCGGCAATGCCTTAACAGCCACCATGACCTTACGACAATGCCTCAAATTAATTTATTTCGAGGATCTGAGCATTATTAAAAGAACCATTCGCTCCTTCAATTACGATCAGGGAGAAGCCATGAAATTCAGGGTGATTCACCCATCGGGTCAGCTCATTCACCTGAACTGCTTTATTAATCGCCAGTTACATCTTGAAAAAAAATCTGCCCCCCTTCTGCTCTCTTGCCTCGATATCTCACGCGAAGTGGTATACAATTATCAGCTATTAAGCACCCAACGCCTGGCACACATAGGTTATTTCCGCTTCCATGCTAAAACCCGGCAATACCACTTGTCGGATGAGGCCCGCAACATCTTGCACATCGATGATAATGATGCCTGGATACCGGCCATGAAACTAATACGCCTGGTGCCCCACAAAAACATGCATGAAACCATTCAGCAAATCCGGCAATCGGTGAAAGAACGTAAGCAGGAGTTCAAAACCACCCTGGAAGTCAATAAACGGGGTCAGGTTCAATACCTCCATTTCATCAACCGCTTCTTTTTTGATGCTAAAGGCCGGGTGGTGATGAACGATGGTTACATACAAGACATCACCGAACTCAAAAAAACCGAAACGCTTCTGGAGGAAGCAAAGAATCAGGCTGAGAAAGCCAATAAAGCAAAGAGTATATTCCTGGCCCGGATGAGTCATGAGATACGTACCCCTCTCAGCGCTATTATTGGCATGCTAAACCTCACATTCAAAACAAAACTCACACCGAAACAAAACAATTATCTAAAAAAGACTAAAACAGCATCCAATATTCTGTTGAACCTGATCAACGACATCCTTGATTTCTCAAAGATCGAAGCCAATAAAACATCCCTGAACCACACTCATTTTAATCTGCCCCACAGCCTCCGGGATATTGAAGAGATGCTAAGCCCCAAGGCTGTTGAAAAAGGTTTAACGCTTTCCATTAATCTACCTGATACTATTCCCCAATGGGTGTATGCCGATGAGCTGCGATTGAAACAAGTCTTGATCAACCTGGTGAATAATGCCATAAAATTCACCCATGAAGGTTCCATCCAGGTATCGATAGAAAGTATACCTGCTACCACGGATGAAGTGGCACTCCATTTTTCAATTGCAGATACAGGCATCGGTATTATGGACGAGAAATTAAAATTGCTCTTTCAATCCTTTATGCAGGTAGATGAATCGTTTGTAAGGCAATATGAAGGAAGCGGGTTGGGGCTTGCCATCTGCAAACGCATTGTGGAATTATGGGGCGGTAGCATCGACGTTGAGAGCAATTATGGAAAAGGATCGGTATTTCACTTCACTTTTAAAGCCAAAGCAGGGGTACAACCAGCTATTATTCCAAGCCCTGCAGCTACATTAGAAACAAGCTTAAAACTGATTAAACAACCCAAAGTGCTGCTGGCAGAAGACAATCAGCTTAACCAGGAAATTGCGTGTGAAATATTGAAAGAAACCGGTGCTAAAATAGACGTAGTGGAAAATGGCATCAAAGCTTTTAAAGCCATTGCTGCCAATCATTACGACATGGTTTTCATGGACGTTCACATGCCGGTAGCCAATGGTATTACCACGACCCGCCTTATTCGACAGAAGTTGAACAATCAATTGCCTATTATTGCTGTCACTGCGTATGCTTTGAGCGAAAACAAGCAATCTTGTTTGGAGGCTGGCATGACCGATTTCATCTCTAAGCCATTTGTAGGTGAGGACATCACAAAAATGATGATACGCTGGCTGCCAGACTTCTTTGAACAAGAAAATAATCGAAAAACAACCTCTATACCGACCTGCACAGATACCACAATGGACCAGGTGCATTTAAATTGGTTGAATACGTCATGTATTGAGAAGTACTATTCGGGCAATACCATTAAATACCATCAATACCTTGATTTCTTCCAAAAGAGCTATCCGGACCGAAAACAAACCCTCCTGCTCGCTAAGCAAGAAGGAAATATTGACAGCATCAAGGGCCTGGCGCACACCATCAAAGGAGAAGCCGGCTACCTGGGCTTAGAAAAATTACATCACGTCTGTGAGCAGGTAAACAAACAAACAAATGCCTCCAATTACCTGAAGATGGCAGATGAATTAGGCGAATTTATGCATCAAACAAATCTGGTGATTGAAAAAACAATTTAATTAAAATAAAAAGCTCTTTTCTAATTTGCGAGTGATTGTTTTGTTATTCCCAACCTGGATGAGCCAGAAAAGTAAAACTAAAACCTACCACAAAGGACTCAAAGTGCATCACAAAGGCACACCAATATTTTTTTTCTTTGTGTTCCTTTGTGACTTCCTTGGTGTTTCTTTGGGATTCACTTTAAACAATTGAACAATAAACCAATAAGATTATACAGGCTTTCCACGATCTCAACTATTAAGGTTTAAATGATAATCAAAAGAACTTATTTCTTAAATGCAAACCTTAGTAGTGTATGATAACCGGTTGCCAAATACCTTATTTTAAGGTAAATCAATCAACAATCAGGATACAGCCATTATTTTCAATTAGTTAATCGCTCCTTTTGAGATATCATTTTCAACACTAAATTATCTACCTGCTCTTTCTGACACTTTTATGAATACTCTTAAATGCGCTCATAAATTCATCCTTTTCGTGTCCATATAAGCGTTTCTTATAACTCTTGTACTCCTGTTTAAAGCTCCTGTTTTTGGCCATCACGTCCTTTAATTTCATAATCATATCGGGATTATGCTTATCATTATTCATCATGGGCATCATCTCCTTTTCCATAAAATCCCGGTAAACAATTAACCAATCTTTCCAGGAAAACACCAGGTTGACCTGAACACTACTATCTGATATGCTATGGTAAATTTTTCTTACCATAAGAATCAAACCAACAGGAATCAGCAAAATGATAATCCCATATAATATCAATTCAGGCTTACTGGTTGACAGCAATATATCGCCAACGTTCTGTAATAATTCGGGAGTGCTAAACACATAATAGATTCCCACAAATGGAGCTGCTCCAATCACTATTAATAATAGGTGATAGAAAAGTACTTTTGAGATAATCGATCGTTCTGCATCAAGCACATCCGAAAGATCATAACTAGCTTCTTCGGTGGGCATCCCCTGGACCTTAAGTACGATAAAGTCCTCCTTTCCCAATAGGCCTCTGATAAAAACACCTTCAACGGCATACGATTCATTAGGGTTAAAATAATCTATCCAGACTGATGGTAATAAAACACTTACTCCTCCAATTTTATGGGTTATGGTTCTCTTTCTTCGCAGTGGAACATAACTCCCGTTCAGTTCTTCCATATTGTTTTGAACGAATAAACTTCCGGATTGAATAAGGAAATATGCCCCCAAAAGAGATAAAATAACTACAGTAGTAATGATGGCAGCCAATTCAGTTGTAAACTCAAAGCCTGACAGCCCATTATCATTTAAATAATAAGCAACCGTACTTATTGAAACCATCAGAAGCAGAGATGCAAGTATATTATAAGATCGTCGCTTTTCCTTGAGAGTTATTCTCAGGTATTCTTTTTGGTCACTGGTTAATTCCGTCATATAAAGATGATTAAAATTGATAAAATAAACGCCTCATAGGTAATTCCTATAAGGCGTTTGTTTTTAAGTTATTTTTCAGAAACAGATGTCAGCGTTTTATATCTAAATAATCTATCCGTCTGCTTCTGATCATCATTTATCGGAACTTCCTCTTTTGGTCTTTGAGGACTGTAGAATTGCTCTTCAGAAAGCTCTTGATAATAATCTTTCATCATATCTTCATACATGATATCATAATCATAAACAATTTTGTAAGCGGTCCAAAAATCCTTGCAATACTGATCCTGAACATCTTTTTTATATCTTATCACATCGGTATAATCAGTGACCATGTATTTAGCCTCAACCAAAAGTTTTGCCGGCGATTCAAAATCTACCTTATTCACCTCAATTCTTAAATCGATAATACTATCGCTTAGGAAAAGAGGATCGGTTTTTTTTGAAATTTCAACAGTTTTTGAGATGGCACCACCAGACTCGGCCAATGTGAGGATATTTCTTTTGACAGCTTCTGTTTTAATATCGCTTGAAGCAGGCACCCATTTTTGTCTGGTAAGCGGATCAACCAGGTACCACTCTGTAAAGTCACCACTATGAGGGCACCAAATATGCACGTTACTTCCATTTTTACTTTCCCGGCCATCTAAGCATAGAATATACCCGTCGTAATTGTATATTTTAAATTTACCGTTACCCATATGATAGAGGTAGAACGACTGACTTTTGCCATCATATTTACTCCAAAAGTGAATGTTTGTCCCGTTTTTCATCATTTCTCTCTCTCCACCTTGGTTATCTAAAGCAATGGCTCCACCGGGTAAGGCAGAAACAATGCTATGGTATCCTTTTTGATTTTTGGAAGAAACAAACTTAAACAAGCGGTCTTTACCATCATCGTAATCCCAAACCTCTACTTCTAAACCTTTTTCTGCTGCTGTTGGGTGGCCGGGTACATCCAGCATTCCCAGCGAACTTTTACCATATTCTTTAGCTGATTGAATGATAAATTCCTTGTCTGGGATATTTACAACTTTAGATGAATAAGTGGCTCTGTTATAAATATTGAGATTAGCTTTCCCTTTAATTTTGGGGCGTAATCGATCAATCTGGTCATTTATTAAGTCGCCTGGAGAAGGGATTTCCATAACCGTGCTCGCAATACTGGATACTTCTGACGGAGCTCCGGCCAACTCAAGGCCTTTATTCATAGCTACTTTAGTTACATTTTCCGTATCAACCAAATAAGCCACGTTTGCAAAATCGGTATTACCCAGTTCTTCTGCCGATATTTCCTGCCCAAGCTCAATCATACCACTTGCTATTTCCTGGTTGCGGGCCGTCTTTTTACTTAGGTCATCTACTAGTTCAGCACTGTTAGCACCGGATTTACCACCGTATTTATTTGGTAAAGCTTTACAGAAGTCGGTCCAGCCAGGCACAAACTCATCAACTCCAGCCTTAACCACATCGGTCATGACATCATATACTCCCGGCGATTGTACAATCAATGAAACATTATAGGAAAGCAGCTTTTGTGTCCGATAATCTTCCTTTTTATCACCCTGAACAGGAATATCAAGGATATCAACACCGGTAAAAAAATCTCGGCTACATACCTGCTCCGACATGATAGTAGTTGCCACAGCTACAGTATCTTTATAAGGCTCCAGGTTATAACTGCTCCCCACTAAACGATCCACATGATTGCTTACATGCAGGGTATCCGGCTTACGCACAAATTTAATTGCTCCCCTGTTTGGGCCATTGGGTTTGTTCGTTACCTTATTCATTTTAAGATCAAAATCGCACGATTCTTTTCCGTAGAAACAGGCGTAAATGGCATCAGCAGGCGCATCGATGGTATAGTTTCCGGCGTTAACCTCGCTTAAATCTAATACACACACCGATCCTGGATATTGGAGAACCTTAAAATCAATGCCTCTTCTCTTATGGTCCACTACAATGGAAATGTTCACTTGATCTCCTTTAGCTACTTTAAAGTGACCAAGCGTAGAAATAGATTGAGTAGAATGTAGTTTTTTATTCACTATCATTACTTCCTCTGCATGTACAGATCCTAAACATGCTACAAATGCTATTAGTAGTAAAAAGTATTTCATTTTTGTATTGTCTTTGGTAACACTCAACTCCTGTAGGGTTTAATAATCAAGAATATCGTAGGTGTAACTATTGGTGTATTTTTTTGCTTTTTTCTCAACCGTAACGGTTTCTAAATTATATATCCTTTTCTCGGCTTGGATTTTTTTATAGCCCGGAGCATAATAAATGGCAGTCGTATTAAGTTTGGTATTTTTAGCTTGTGTGTTCTCCGGGTTTGCCATTATAAAGTAGTTAGCCTTAGGTTGTGTTGCCTGAATAATAGTCATTCTGGTCACTTTACCTTTTTCGTTAAAGCTCAGCTCACTTTCACTCGGGACCTTTACCTTTCTGGCAACATCACCACCACCCAATGCATTAGAAATTCCGTTTGCCATACTTGCACCGACATTTCTGGCCTCGCGTTGAGTTTTGTCAAAAGAGTAGATTTTTTTCACAATAGCTTCGTCTGAAGCTCTGTATGACATAAAATACTGAGATGGCTCATTACCTGGTCTTGGACCAATAGCTGTCATCGTTCCGGTAATGGCAAAACCTGCTGCCGGGGTTAATACAGCCGAAGCAACAACACTTAGTGCCTTGGTACTGTAATCAGCAATCTTCCAATGCTTAGCTCCTCCTAAAACAGAGCTGAAAGAATACGAGAATGCTTTGAGTTTAGCATTTGCCGGCACTTTACCTGGTTCGATCCCCAGTTTATAACAAGCCGCTTGAGACGAGTGTACTCCCATTTGTCCTAATATTTGCTTGCTGGTAGAAAACATAGGCACCTCCTGGTAGTAATATTTATCAAACACCGTAAAATCAACAACCGATTTCTCCGGTTCTTTATAACCGATCATACTATCTATTGAAAAGGTAACTTCCTCTACTTGATAATGGTTATTTTTTGTAAAGGCAATGTTTTTATCTGTAGAACCCGGATTTCTGCTGATTGAGAATTTTGAATCCCGGCTACCCATGGCCTTAGCTTTAAATTCGACAGTGTAAATGCCATCTTTAGTGATGTTTACAACTTCGTTCATGGATGCGAACTTCTTTTTTTCAAAAATGGTACTTCCGCTATTACTTTTGATAGTAGCCTTACTGAGCTCTTTCCCATTTTTTGTTTCGCATTGAATATTCAGTTTGTCTCCTTTTGAAAAATAAAATGAATATCCCGAGGATCCGGATTTAATCTTTTTATCCCCGGCAAAAAG
This sequence comes from Marinilabiliaceae bacterium, assembly GCA_016342595.1. Classification (GTDB taxonomy): domain Bacteria; phylum Bacteroidota; class Bacteroidia; order Bacteroidales; family Marinilabiliaceae; genus JAEINY01. The sequence goes on along the minus strand of JAEINY010000159.1, from coordinate 4,054 downwards.
AACTTGCCCCTTACTTTGTGCATAGCCCGAAACTATTGACAATAACATCAATAGAATTAACCCTAAACTGTTTTTATTCATCCTTCAACTAATTATTTTAACAATGTGTTAGATATTGGTTTTTAATATTTTATTAAGCGCATCGTAAATTGTCACCATTTTGTAACTGAAAAACAGCCATACCGCCTTGGGCATCCAAACCCGGTACACTGCCCCCTTTTGCTGCAAAATTGACTTGATGAATACATAAAAAGCCAGGTGAAATCAGTACTGTTTTTTTCATAGATATTGGTTTTAAGCAATCTACCATTGCACCTCTGTGGTGATACAACAAAAAAACATCATCTCACAGGTAAAAAAAACACGTGATTCCGTGATATTTTAGCCGGAGGCAGTATGGAAAGATGTCATTCCTGCAAGTAAATATTGCGATGCTTTCAGCATTTAGCACCAAACAGGAATAGGATTAAATAAGTTAATATTTAATTTACAGCTATAAGTTGAATAACTACGACTTCTGTTCCTCTTTATATTCCAATTCATTAAAGACCCCTTTGGTAATCTCAACCGTGCCTGCTTCCGACTCAATAGTTAATTCGAAAGTACCACTGATGTAATGCTTGCCATCTTTAATACCAATCTCCGAAATGGTCACCTTGCCTCCGGTTGCTTTATTTAGCGTTGATAAATCAGTTACATCTGGTGTGTAGGTACCAATAAACATCTTGAGACTCAGATTAAGAATCGATTCAGCCAGAGATATCCGGTAAGTCCCCTCTTCAATGCCCACAGTAGTCATGTGAATAACTCTTCCGTCGAGGCTTGTACCTGAAATTGTAAAGGAATTAACAGGCGAACTTTCCTTCTTTACCACACGAATCTCTGCGGCCCATTTTTGTCCATCTATTTCGGCTGTAAATTTATCCTCGACACCCAACAAATCTTTGGCCGAATCAATAATATCGTCTGTTCCACACGATCCTGCGAATAGTATTAGAAGTAATCCAATCAGTAATTTTTGCATCTATATTGTTATTATTGTATTTGTATTCTCCAGTGCCCTTTCAATGACCCCGTTTCTCATTAAAAACTTGCCGGAAAGGCGCTATAAGGCTCCTCCTGACACACTAATGCTTATCACCTCAATGGCCTGAATGATTTTATCGTTCAGTTTCGCAGAAGTAAACTCACTGTCGCCATAAAGCTTTTCGATATCGGGGTGTTCACTGGCAATACCCAACACCACAGTTATTCCCTTGCTTTTGATGGCGCCATTACCAAGTACTACTGTACCACCATAATCCCATCCAAAACCAAAGAAATTTATGGGTGCATTATTCAATTTAATCAGGTTGGCCAATGACATACCGGTACTAATTCCCCGTGTCTGCCACTTAGCTTCTTTACTCCAGGTTTGAACCACAGGTCCATTCTCATCCCATATAATGGATAATTCATCATCTTTTCCTTCGTAAATGCGGGAAAAATCTTTTTTAACCGTCCCCTCTTCAAACCATTGCTCTTCATTAACTACGTTATCAGCACCAAGCGCCTTAATTAACTCCTGCTGATTATGGTACTTCAAAAATTGAGTGAGATCCGAATCATCGGTTTTTGGATGCTGATTATTCTCCTGTTCAGCGGGAATCAATTGTTCTGCAATAGGTTTGGTCACCGCTACCGAAGCTTCAGTTGATCCTGTTGTATTTGACCGTCCTGTACATTGCAACAAGCTGCCTGCCATCAATGCAAGTAAACTTACTGAAAGCATCCGTTGTAAACCACCGGTTACACAAGTGATTTTCTTAACTAATTTCAAAGCGTTTGATTTCATATTTCTATAGTTTTTTTTCTATCTCGTTGGATAAAAAGGTGATGGCTTTTTCAACCGGAAGGGCAAGGGATACGGAGAGGAAAAGCAATGGATTATCCATTCGCAGCCCCCTCATATCGGCACTTCTATGCTCATAAGGTTTCATTTTAATGAGATAATTGTGATTGATGTGATCTAGCAAAGGGACTTCGTAACTCACCGCGAACCGGAAATAACTTAATCGCAAAGCCAGCTTGGGTTGTAACACTACATTGAAGGGTTGAATTTCTTTATCTAATCGATACTCGAAGGTTTCATCGGGCATGCCATACCGGATGGCTTCAAAGATGTAGCGCCCTGAAGCACCCAACTGAATGTCTAATCCAAACAGGGGCCGGCCCAGTGTTAATAACCAGGCACCCCCAAACCAGGCCGATTGCGTTTTAATCAAACCATTGGTGTGGAAACTACTGATGTGACCATATCCCTCACTCACATCGGTCAGGTAGGTATTGTTATTGCGAAAAGTCAGTGAGTCTCTGGAGTAACCACCTGATATCACAAAGTGATTAAGTCCGTTATAACGGTAAATAAAATCCCCGTAATAACGGGTAGAGCGTGTATTCTGATGGTAGTTGTTTCCTAAGGGACGAGTATGGGACCAGCCCATTTCCACACCACCTGCCAATAAAACTCTGGGACGACGCTTTTTTTGCGCATCCAATCCCTGCAACAATCCACACCACACAACCAGAATCAGTACAATTGTCCTCATCTCTCTTTCTTTAGTTAATGGTAAGGTTTTGATTTATCAGCTCAATCTTCTTAAAAAAGGTACTATCCACATTAAATACATGACAAGTACTAATATCAGATGGCAACTTTATAAATCGTTCCTCGTTGGGCTTCAGGGCGACTCCGGTATAATCAGGAGTAGCTATATAAATGGTTTGATCCGTTCTGTTTGAGCCATATATTTCCTGCCGGTCAGCCCCAAAATCAATATGGGCCGTCATGCCATTAACCAGCGTAATAGTGTTTAATGTTTCCACCACATTGCCTGAAAGTGCACGGGCGGATAAGGTATTCTCCCCTTCCTCCAGGTAGTATAGCGTCTCGTGCCCCGATGAAAGCGCCGACAAGCCATTGGTGTTTTCATAACCAAACACCAGGTCTTCAATGAGGCAGTTGCCCCAATAGACATTCACCGTTTCGTCTAATTGGTTATTAATATGAAGTAGTGCTGCCTGTTGGGGCACTGCGTTAAATCCGGGAATCAGAATATTTGTTTCGCTGTGAGCTGCATTCACTGTCAAATAAGGACTTTCGAGCCAGCCTACTTCTGTCTGTGCAGCAGCATCACCGGCTTGCGAATACCAATATTTGTAATAAAGTTTATACACTCCGTAATCGAGCTTAAGAGAATATCCCTTTCCCGGAGTGAGGGAGACCATATAGGCTCCTGTTTTGGATTGCAGATAGACATCTGTATTATAGGAATATTGAAATCCATCCTGCTGAGTAGGATACTGGAGGCGTAAAGTGCCATTACCTGCTGAGGTGGCGAATTCACTCACTACCCATTTTAATCTGTTTTCGGGTAGGCGATCGGAGGGCAGAATAACTACCCACCGCTTAAATGTTTTTTCAGGATCGGGTTGGGTCACATCATCGGTTTGGGATACCTTATAGATGGTGAGTTCTTGTTTTTCGTCGAAGGCGGGTATATTAACCAGGTAGTTATTGGTTTTGGGCGGGATGACTTTTAAGTGTTTTGTACCGGCGTAAAGATGCAGTGATTCACGGCTTTCATTAATGATAATCAGGTTGCCGTCTTTATCAGGTGAACTGATGCTATCGGGATTACTATAGATATAAGCATCACTGTATTGGCATAATCCGTTATCGATGGTGGCTTCGACATCGTAATTGAGCGAACGCGCATCGCAACAGCCCAGCTTGTCTTCCCGGGTGGAGCAGGCATTCAGACACAGCAGCAAACCTGTCCCAATCATTAGCTGATTAAGGTATCTCATTGAAATCATTATCTTCAGGTTGTTATCCGGCTTTCTTTTCTTGCTTGAACCCATCGGGCCGGAACTAATTGAAAAATCACTCTTGAGTGAAATTATCCGGAAGGGCCTGGCTCTTAAAAACTCTAAAAACAACCAAGGCCAGTATAATGCCTTCCGGATAAGCACTAATTAATCATGAGCATGATTAAATTCTAATTCCCCACTT
>JAEINY010000158.1 GCA_016342595.1 Marinilabiliaceae bacterium | reverse complement strand
GGATCGCGTTCCGATCCCTGATACCCATACCTATAAGTATTACACGAATCATCAATAACCTTCCTCTCATTAGGGCCGAAAAATGGTCTACCTCGTTAGGAGAACCATACCATAAAGATACAAGTTTTTATAAGATTCGTTTTTGTTCACCTCCTCTCCCAATCCCGTACTACATACCCCACCCGAACATCCATTCACCCAATACGAACATTTCACCCTCGCTTGCCACGGTGAACCGCCCTACTTTTGTAAGCAAAAATAAGACAATACACATGAGACGATTTCTTTCGCTTTTTTCAATACTTGCTTCACTGGCCTTTATAAGCTGTGAGCAAAGTGTAAAGGTTGAATCACCGACGCTCATTCCTCAGCCGGCTGATGTAGCCATTCTGGAAGGGTATTTTCCACTTCCATCCCACCTGACTCTTTCGGCAGAAAAAGGTGATGCCAACACATTGGCCACTCTATTTCAGGGACAACTGCACCGCGATGGCTATACATCTATCACCGTCAGTGCGGCCTCTAAGGAAAGTGAAACGAATACGATCCACTTGATCACAGAAAAAACGGATCAACCCGAAGCTTATCAACTGAGCATAAAATCTGATGGCATCACTATTTCGGCAGCCAATAGCACTGGTTGGTTTTACGGCTTGCAAACATTACGTCAACTGCTACCAGCCAATGGAAACGGCAAGCAAATAGAACTCCCCTTAATGGAGATTAAAGATGCGCCACGCTTTGCTTATCGGGGTATGCACCTGGATGTATCACGTCATTTCTTTACCATAGAGGAGTTAAAACACTTCGCCGATGAGATGGTGAAATACAAACTCAATAAACTGCACCTTCACTTAACCGATGATCAGGGTTGGCGCTTGCAGATTGATAAATATCCGCTCTTAACCGAAAAAGGAGCCTGGCGTCATCACAACAAGCAGGATAGCTTATGTTTGGAACGTGCGAAAGAAGATGCCACTTTCATCATCCCGGAGAAGAATTATAAAACAGTGGATGGGGTAAAAATGTACGGTGGTTTTTACACCAAAAAAGAAATGCGCCAGTTCATTCAATATGCCCGGGAGCGGCACATTGAAATCATTCCTGAAATAGATATACCGGGTCACTTTATGGCCGCTGTGGAGAACTATCCTTACCTTTCGTGTACCAACGAAGCAGGTTGGGGCGATCACTTCTCCTTTCCAGCTTGTTTGGGTAAAGATTCCTCCTATGAGTTCATTGAAAATGTATTGAGCGAAGTGGCTGAACTGTTTCCTTCTGAGTACATTCATATTGGTGGTGATGAAGTGAATAAGGCTGAATGGGAAAAATGCCCCAAATGTCAGGCAGCCATCAAAAAGCATAAACTAAAGAATGAGCATGAGCTGCAATCGCACTTCAATCACCACATCGAAGCTTTCCTGGCCGACAAAGGTAAAAAGCTTTTGGGATGGGATGAAATTGTTGAAGGGGGCTTATCCGGGGAATCAACAGTAATGTGGTGGCGCAACTGGGCTCCTCACACCATACGTGACGCCGCCAAAGGTGGTAATGATGTGATTGTAACACCCGATTTCGAATATTACTTTGATTTCGCCTACAGTGCAACACCGCTCAGTAAAACCTATAATTTCGAACCCATTCCGGCCGACTACACCCCCGAAATGCAAAAACACATCATCGGTGTACAAGCCAACATCTGGACCGAGCGTATCCCTAATCAAGACCGCCTCTACTTCATGTCAATGCCACGTATGCTGGCCCTGGCAGAAACTGGCTGGTCGGCAGCAGATGATAAAAATTACGATGACTTTTATAAACGTGTAATTAATCGTTTTGATCATTTCGATGCCCAACAACTCTTCTATCATCTGCCGCCTTTGGAAGGACTGGATGACAAGGTGGTCTTTACTGATCAGGCTACCCTGGACATAACAATTCCTTTGGATGATATGCAAGTCTACTACACAACTGATGGCTCGGCACCAACGCAGCAATCCGTTAAATATACTGGTCCGGTAACCATCACCGAAAGTTGTAAAGTGAGAATGCGTGCTTACCGTAAGCATGTGTTCAGTGCGATCTTCGAATCGGAATTTGAAAAGCAAGGCTTTGCCGAACCAGTCAACGTAAATGGACAAGCCGGATTAACACGCGCCGTACATTTGGGTAAATACCGCAAATTAAAAGACATACCCATGGATCAAAAGCCAGCTCATACCACCATTGAGTCACTCATTGGTTTAGGTGAATACGCTAAAAAAGAGAATTTTGCCCTGATCTTTGAAGGTTATTTCAATGCTCGTAAAGATGGTATTTATACCTTTTATACCGAATCGGATGATGGCGATCAACTCTATGTACAAAACCGCATGGTGGTGGACAATGGTGGAAGTCATGCCACTCGTGAACGCAACGGTATGATAGCCCTGAAAACCGGCCTGCACCCGATTCGCCTGATCTATCGTCAAATTGGTGGCGGATTAGCGCTCAACATGTCGGTGAAGGTACCAGGAGAAAAGAAACGGTTTGTTCAAGCCTCTGATTTCATCACCAATTGAGATGAAAGATAACTAGATGATTTTATTTATAGATACATGAAGTACATTATCATTATATTTTCAACACTATTGACCAGTTGCCTGCAACCAAGTTCTCATAAAAAGGAAGCGGCTAATGGTAAGCAGTCGGCGGAAACACCAATGTTCCAGCCAAAGAATTATGTATGTTACCGAACGGAGAGCCCATTGACCATTGATGGTAAACTGGATGAAAGAGCCTGGCAGAACGCCCCCTGGACCGATGACTTCCTGGACATTGAAGGAGAAGTAAAAGAAAAACCCAAACACCGTACACATGTCAAAATGTTATGGGATGATCACTACTTCTATGTGGCCGCGGAATTGGAGGATCCTCATATCTGGGCCACATTAACCCAACGCGATGCGGTTATCTTCTACGACAACGATTTCGAAGTGTTTCTTGATCCCAATGGCGATACGCATGGCTATTATGAATATGAAGTCAATGCGTTGAATACTGTATGGGATTTATTATTACTTAAACCCTACCGCGAAGGAGGCCCTGCCATTACCAACTGGGATATCAAGAATCTGAAATCGGCTGTTCACATTAATGGAACAATAAATGATCCTTCAGATATTGATCAAAAATGGACTGTTGAAATTGCTTTTCCCCATAAAGTACTGAACGAATTAAATCAGAATCACGGGGCCAAACATGGCCGTCAATGGCGGGTTAACTTCAGTCGGGTACAATGGCAATCCACCCATGTGGATGGTGTTTACAAAAAGACGATCAATCCGGAGACCGGTAAATCGTACCGCGAAGATAACTGGGTATGGTCACCTCAGGGAGCAATTGACATGCACCGGCCTGAACGATGGGGCATGGTACAATTTTCGGATGTGATTGCCGGCAAGGGAACGGATGAATTTATCTACAATTTGGATGAGGATGTAAAATGGGAATTGTATAACCTGTATTACGCCCAAAGAGCCTATTATAAAAACAACAGGCATTACACCACACAACTCAGCAAGCTGAATCATACGGGGATATCTTCTTTTACGTTTAATCCTGTTGTGAAAACCACCCAATCACTATTTGAAGCTCGCGCTTCGAGAAAAGAAAGTGCATTCATCTGGCACATTGATCAGAGCGGACGTACCTGGAAATCGAAAAAACATTAAATACACATACAATGAAACATTTTGCACTGATACTTCTGGCTTTCATCCTGAGCTTACCACTCGCCAAGGCTGAAACAAAAGAAACAGAAAAAGAAAAAACCAAACGCATGGAATGGTTTAAAGATGCCAAACTGGGTGTCTTCATTCATTATGGCATCTACGCCGTGGATGGTATTGATGAGTCCTGGTCGTTCTTCAATGGCTACATCAACTATAGCGATTACATGAAACAAATGGATGGTTTCACCGCCTCCAAATACGATGCTGCCGCATGGGCCAAACTATTTAAAAACAGTGGTGCCAAATATGCAGTGTTAACATCCAAGCACCACGATGGTGTCGCACTGTGGGATACCGATACGGATCACTATAATACAGTGGACCATACTCCGGCTAAAAAAGATATCGTAGCACCATTTGTAAGTGCTCTTCGCGAAAACGACATGAAAGTAGGCTTGTACTATTCATTGATTGACTGGTCGCACCCTGATTATCCGGCCCACCTGAGAGATGAAAAACGCTACAGCAACGACTCAAAACGTTGGAATAAATTTACTGATTTCTATTTCGCTCAAATGAACGAACTCTCGTCACGTTTCAATCCCGATTTATACTGGTTTGACGGTGATTGGGAACACAGTTCTGCTGAATGGAAATCTCCTGAGTTGCGTAACATGCTGTTGAAATACAATCCCAATGTCATACTAAACAGTCGCCTGAGAGGCTATGGTGATTACGATACGCCAGAGCAAGGGGTACCCTTGACGCGTCCGCATAATCCCTATTGGGAATTATGTATGACCATGAATGATTCATGGGGCTACCAACACAATGATCACAACTATAAATCACCGTTCCAGATGATCCGTATCTTCACCGAATGCATCGGCATGGGTGGTAATTTATTATTAGATATTGGCCCCAAAGAAGATGGATCCATTCCAGCCGAGCAATTAAACATACTGAAAGAATTCGGACGCTGGACTACTAAACACGAAGAAGCCATATACGGCACCCGGGCCGGCATTTCGCAAGACAACTTTTTTGGCCCATCGGCCATTAGTAAGGATAACAAGACATTATACTTATACCTGGATTACACCCCCAAAAAGAACATCCTGGTAAAGGGCTTGGCTTCTAAAATAAAAGGTGTGCGTGTAGTTGGATCTGATCAATCATTAAATTACAAGGAAACGGATGGCTTTTTGTCCATCAATGTACCTGCCAATTGCATTGACCCAACGGTAACGGTTTTAGCGGTTGACCTGAAAAAATCAATCGAACTGAAGTCGGTTGAAAAGACCTTATTCGAAGCCAAAACAGAAATCCTGAAAAAGGATACACGCTGGGCTGAGAAACATGCCATTGCTTTAAATAACATGGAAGCAGGTATTCCTGCCGGTCACTACAATGGTGCTACTGCCTTATCGAAAGATAAAAACATTCTCTACCTGATGGTGGATGGTAAAAATAACGGTCCATTGATTGTGCGTGGTTTAAAAAATAAAATCAATCGCATTTGGGTCGTGGGTAATGGCACCAAACTGGATCATAAAATCATTGGCAAACTATACTGGAGCCATGTACCAGGCATCGCCTACATTGATATGCCTGAAGAATCACTGGATAAAGACATGACCGTGATAGCGGTCTTACTGGATGGTCCGGTTGATTTGTACCGCGAGAAAGGCCAGGTGATTGAAAGCAACTAATTAAAAATAAATGATCAATTATTAATAGTTAATTATTAATCAACATTAACCATTAATAATTAACAGAATGATTTTGTTTATTTATGTTGGTGGGAAGGTGCTTCGGAGAGGGAGCACCTTTTCTTTTTGGCTTTATCACACTTAGTGACCGGCAATATCACAAAGCATTAAAGTTCTATCCTTTTCAGGGTTGTGAAAAAATAATCCTGAAAGGATTGAATGTTAATAACCGCGGGTGAAACCCGTGGTGTAAACAACAAATACACCACAACCCAGAATGGGTTGAATCCACCAACGCTTCATATTGCCCCTCGTTTTTATTACAATCTGAAGAAGAGAGCCAGCAAAAACAAACAAACAAACAAACGCAAGGTAACTGTGGTAATTTTTTATCGTTGACATTTGGTTACACGCCGGGTTTTTCCATCTCATCTGATAATGCCGATATGGATCCCGGTATATTCCTGATTCCAACCTGGGGAATGCGGCGTAATATCGGCACATCCTTTAATTACGATATAGCTTTTGGAATCGGTTATGGTGCCACCTTTGAGGAGTACACATCTTTTTATAGCGGAGAAACCATACACAATACCGAACATGGTGTAGCCTATGCCCTTCGCTTGGCTATTGGTTATAAATTTTAAGCACCCAACCTCAACAAAAAAGAAAATAATTACCAACAAGCAAGTATCCAGTGCTAAGTCACAAGTATCAAGATTTTGACCAGCAAGTGAATAATATTCTGCCAAAAAATACACGAATATTACTGATAAGATGTTAATACCTCACTATAAGGCAGATAAAATCAAAGGTTTGTCGACATTTTCAGACCTGCTAAAGTTGCGTTGCCCCCGGATCAAGGATGAGCTCAAGAGTACGTAAGTTTAGTAGAAAATGATTTGACATTCATCCTCTGAATCCCTAATTTTAATGAATGGTGTAAATGACATTTTCATTAATAATGGGCATATTAATCCTCCACATAACGCTTTTACTGCTGACCATCCCAGGCAATGCTGTCCCTCAGGAAAAACGCTCCTGGCAACTGGAGTTATTACCGGGTATCGCAGTGGTTCCGCCCATGTCTCTTACAATTCATCAATCCAATCACCCAGACCTATATTATCAAACTAAATCATTACAATTACCCCCTTACTACTCCAATCAATTTTCGACATCTAAACATAACGAAGATTGGAGTCTGGAAATGAATCACCTGAAAATCTATCATAAAAACATCCCATCTGACCTTGAACACTACTGCATTCCTCATAGTCATCATCAATTCTGTCTGAATCGGGACTACGTTAAAGATCACATTCCCATGAATAAAGGGCGTACCCTTGAACCTATCATTGCCTTTCTCCTACTCACCAACATTATAGGTAAATCCTAAGTTTTATTTTTAACAAAACAAGCCTCGCAATCGCCTGGTAATCACACACCCCCGACACGTGCCAAAATGGCAGGCACTGTTATAAAAAATATCAGGCACTGTTATAAAAAAAACGTAGTACTGATTTAGAAAATATCAGGCACTGGTTTTAAAAATATCAGGTACTGGTTTTAGAAAAATGTAGTACTGATTCAAAAAGTAACCACCAAGGGTATAATCATGGTGAAACTGGTTCATCCTTATATATTATCTCATCCGTACCACTTCTGCACTCCTTTCAATCAGTCAAATTCACAACAACGAAAGTTAAAAGTTATTACTATTTTAAATAAAATACTTTCATTTTTTCTATTTTTGTCCTTAAGATTCTTCCCTGAATTATTCATGAAAGTATCTTATTATCACTAATTCAACAACAATGAGCAAAACAAAAGAGATCATCCTGTTAAATATTTCCGGTGAAGACAAACCCGGCTTAACAGCTTCATTGACGCGCATTTTATCACAATACAGTGTTAATATTTTAGATATTGGTCAGGCAGTGATTCATGAGGATCTGGGATTAGGCATTCTATTTGAAGTACCTGAGGAATCAGAGTCGGCCCCCATCTTGAAAGATCTTTTGTTCCGCTCCTATGAATTGGGCCTTAACATCAAATTCACCCCTATTACCGAAAAAAAATACAACGAATGGGTGAGCCTTCAGGGCAAAGAGCGCTTTATTGTTACTTTGTTATCGCGCAAATTGGCAGCTGATCAACTATCCATGGTTACTCAGGTGATTTCGGAACAAGGATTAAATATTGATTACATCACCCGATTAAGTGGGCGGATATTATTAAGTAACGAACATGAGTCGGATAAGTCGGTAGTAGAGTTTTCGGTGCGTGGAACACCTGGTGATACCGAGAAAATGAAAACCCAATTCATCACTATTTCACAAAATACAGGTGTTGACATAGCATTTCAGGCCGACAATATCTTTCGTCGCAACCGCCGTTTGATCTGTTTTGATATGGATTCCACATTGATACAGACCGAAGTGATTGATGAGTTAGCCATCAAAGCCGGTGTTGGCGACCAGGTGAAAGCTATAACTGAAGCTGCCATGCGCGGTGAAATTGACTTCAATGAAAGTTTCATCCAACGGGTGGAGTTACTGAAAGGATTGGATGAGTCAGTGATGAAAGAGATTGCTGAAAACCTGCCCATTACCGAAGGTGCTGAACGCTTATTTAAAACATTAAAAACCTATGGTTATAAAACAGCTATCCTATCCGGTGGATTTACTTACTTTGGTAATTACCTGAAAAGCAAACTAGGTGTAGACTATGTATTTGCCAATGACCTGGAGATAAAAAATGGTCAACTTACCGGGAAACACGCCGGGGAAATTGTAGACGGAAACAAAAAGGCTGAGTTACTGAAATTATTAGCTTTTAAAGAAGACATCCATTTAGAGCAAGTGATTGCAGTTGGCGATGGTTCCAACGATTTACCGATGCTACAGCTGGCTGGTTTAGGTATTGCCTTTCATGCCAAGCCCAAAGTTAAAGCCTCGGCTAAACATCACATCTCAACCATTGGGTTGGATGCTATTTTGTATCTGTTGGGCTTTAGAGATCGGGAGATTGATCCGGAGCATTAATGAGAAACGCAGAGACGCTAAGACACAAAGGAGAAAACACGATTAGCTTCTTACTGGAAATTCAAACACTACAAAAGGTTTGTATGATTGTATGTGCCATCAGCAGATTCGCATGCTGATGGCCACCGATTAATCCTCCTTTTACATTCCGCGAAAAGGAAACTTGGCTCATCGACGTCATTTGTCAGCATTACTTTTCAATACACGAACACGCTGTTGTTAAAATTCCCTTCAGGCATCAATCAATATCCCTTTTTTTTCTATTTTTGCCGCAAAATCATTAGTAGTCAAGAAGGATGAGTAAAGGGATATTTCACCGTTCGGAGTTATTGCTGGGGAAAGAGCGGATGCAGAAGCTGGATGAAAAGAAAGTGATTCTTTTTGGTATTGGCGGTGTTGGTAGCTGGTGTGCTGAGAGTTTAATCCGTACCGGCATTACCAAGTTAACGATTGTAGATAGCGATCGCGTCTGCATCACCAATGTCAACCGCCAGTTGATGGCTACTTCCAAAACGGTGGGGCAGGTAAAAACAGAAGCTTTAAAAGAGCGCTTGCTGGAAATTAATCCCCAAGCAGAAATCACTGCTATTCAGAAGATCTACAGCATGGATACGGGTGACGAATTCATCCTGGAGGACTATGATGTGATCATTGATGCCATTGATAGTTTAGGTAGTAAGACACACCTGATTCAATGTGCCACAAAGACCGATGCCATCTTTGTATCCTCCATGGGGGCTGCTTTAAAAGTAGATCCAACACGTGTACGAGTATCTTCTTTTTGGAAAGTGGAAGGCTGTCACCTGGGGCGCAAAATCCGTAAGTTATTACGTAAAGTGGGTATGCCCGAGAAAGATTTCCTGTGTGTGTACAGTGATGAATTATTAGAGAATGCCGGCGCCGATGCCACCTGCAACACGGAGAAATACCTCAGCCCTACAACCGAAAATGGCCCCGGTGATCCGGATTTGGTAAACCATAAATGGGACAGCCATAAAGCAGCCATCAACGGTTCTTTGGCACATGTGACGGGTATTTTTGGTTTTACTTTAGCAGGATTGGTGATTCAACAGATATATAATGAGGTGAAGTAAAAATAACATCAATTGATCACCAAAATTTAACCATTAAAGTATTGCATACTGAACTTTACTGGTATAAAAATTAGCCTCAATCATAGTTAAAGGTTGGTTGATTCAACCCATTCTGGGTTGTGGTGTTTTTGTTGTTTACACCACGGGTTTCACCCGCGGCTATTAACATTCAATCCTTTCAGGATTATTCTTCTACAATCACTAATTGTGATAAAGCCAAAAAATAAAAACCCCGGCCAATCACTGACCGGGGTTTTAATTCTATAGTCTATCGGGTTATTATACCGTTTACTAATCAAAATGCGCCTTTAGTGCGTTTCACTTCTAAACGCCCTTTGATTATGTATCGGCATTATACCAGCGCATGCGATAGCAATCGCATTTGATATTTAATTGGTATTAATACCCAAACACATCTTCCAATGCCAATTCATGCACTTTACCCAATTTTGACAATGCTTTTTTGTCGAGATCAGCTTTACGGCCTAATACCATGTAAGTGTAATGCTTACCGGAAATATGCTTATTGAAGAATTTCTCAAACTCATCCAGAGTAATGGTCTTAGCTTTTTCGTAAACCTCTTTGCGAACATCATAATCAATACCCCGATCCTGGTTACTTAAGTACTCCCAGAAAATACGCTTGTTGGTAATCCGATCGGTGTTCATCTGCTTCACGATTCCGTCACATGCTTGCTGGAATTGCGTTTCAGCGCGCGGCATCTCATTCATCAATTCCATCAAGGTAGAAGTGGCAATACCCAACTTATCCGCTTGTGTGCCCAGACTGCCCATTAAATAGTTACTCTCGCCCTGATAACGCGCAGGCCGGTAACCAGCATAAGCCGAATAAGCCAATGCTTTTGACTCCCGAATCTCCTGGAATACCACAGAAGATAATCCGGAACCAAAATAGTTATTAAATACCTGGGCATATGGTAAGATAGCCGGCTCAAAAGTCTCATCTTTCACTACCAACATGATATTGGCCTGGTTGATGTCATAATCCACCAAATAAACTTGTGATTCTTTGGCATCACGCATCTTAAACTTAGTAGCAGCTGGAATTTCAGCCAACTGATCAGGCGTGGTGTGATATTGATTCAATAAACCAGTTACCTTGTCGGAGGCAGATGGCCCATAATAATAAACCTTGTGCTCATAATAGGTCATTTCATTCAACTGACGGGTCAAATCTTCAGGTGTGATGTTACTCAACTCCTCATTGGTGACCAGGTATTTACCTGGTGATTTCTCACCATAAATACCATAATCAATCATCGCTCTGAAAATACGCCCCTGATTCTTTTTAGCGTCATCCCGCTTTTTAATGATGCCTTTGGCAAACTCGTCATAGGACTCCTGATCACCTTGTGCATTATGTATCAAGTGTTCTAAGATCTCAATTCCTTTCTCCAGCTTCTCATCCAAACCAGCAATGGTCACATAACAACGATCGTCACCTGCATATACGGAAAGATCTAGTCCATAACGGAACAGTTCTTTTCTCAACTCCTCAGGTGAGTACTTATCGGTACCAAGCAATGGCAAATAGTCAACAGCCAATGGGAATTGCAGACTATTCTTTTTACCCATATCAATCACATAATTCAATCGGAACAAACCGTTGGTTTCATTTTTAGAATGAAAAAAGTCCAACCCGGGTTTTAATGATTGCTTGTGTAATTTCTCTTTGAAATCTACAAATACGGGCTCGATATCACTGGTTTCTTCAGCCAGGAATGATGTGGCAAAATCAGATTGTAACTCACGGTTCACCGGGATAGCAGTAATCTCCGGTTTATCCACTTTTACCAAAGCACTGTTTTCACCGGTCCGTTTGTATACCAACACATAATTATCTGCATATTTCTCATTGGCAAACGCCATCACCTCATCTTTCGTGATTTTTTTCATTTCGTCTAAAGTGGCCAACACATCCGCATGCGATTGTCCGGAAGTAAATTCATTCATCAACGAATAAGCCGAATAGAATGGATACTCCAAAGCATTCATGAAATCCAAACGTGATTTATTGACAATGGCTTCAATGATCCAGTCTTCAAACTCCCCTTTTTTCACCTTATCCAACTCAGTTAGCAACAAGTCTTTCACTTCTTCCAATGTTTGCCCTTCACGCGGGTTACCACTGAAAAAATGCATGCCATAATCGCGCATAAACCAGGCACCTGATGAGGCATCCAGAACTTTTTGCTTTTGTACCAGGTTCAAATCAATTAAACCCGCCTGACCGTTGGATAAGATAGAACTGATCAAATCCACCATTAACTCGTCGCGACTACCCACACCATCAAAACGGAAGGCCATTTCCACACTTTCAGCATCCGGGCCAACCACTTCTTTAACCACCGCTGCTGTCAAAGGTGCTTCCTTGGGTAACTGAGGTTCGGCGAATTCCCTTTTCTCCATCTTACCAAAATAATTATCGATCAACTGGATGGTCGCATCAAATTCTAAATCACCGGCTAACACAACTGCCATATTATTAGGAACGTAAAATTTATCCCGGAACTTATAAATCTCTTCCATGGAAGGATTCTTCAGGTGCTCCGGAAAACCGATCACGTCACGACCATAAGGGTGATTGGCAAATAAACCTTCCATCAAGGCCTGGAAAGCACGTTCGCCATCGCGATCCTGATACATATTAAACTCCTCATATACGGTCTCTAACTCGGTGTGAAATAAACGCAGCACCAAACTGGTGAAGCGCTCTCTCTCCAACTTAGCCCATCGCTCCAACTCATTTTTAGGTACCTCACACATGTAAACCGTCGATTCGTACGATGTACCGGCATTCACCATGGATGCTCCAATGGAAGTACTCAGTTTATCAAATTCATTAGTGGCCACATATGTTGCGGCAATTTGCGATAAGCTATCAATCTTGGCATAGATGACTTTTTTCTGCTGTATATCTTCTGTCACACGGTGCTTTTCAAACAGGTCAGAAATCTGATCCAGCAAAGCACTCTCTTTTTCCCAATCCATGGTACCCATGGCCGAAGATCCTTTGAACATCATGTGTTCCATGTAATGCGCCAAACCCGTAGCATTGGGATCTTCATAAGTAGAACCGGCCTTAACACCCACCATGGCGGCTACACGGGGCTTGTCCTGATTACGGGTCAGATACACTTTCAAGCCATTTTCCAGGGTGTAAATCCTGGCATTATAAGGATCATTGGTCACTTCCTCATAAGCATAACCGTTGGGGTCGGTTTTTTGGACAGTATTATAGGTTGATTGCTGACAAGAAACAATCAACATTATCATGCCCAATAAAGTAGCAAAAGATAAAATTCTCATAAGTTTAGTTTTTTTTGAACAGTTGAAGGTAATTTTTTTTGTTAATACATAGAAACTTATTCCGTAAATATTAAAGAAACACTCTCTATATGACCTTCTGAAAATAGGATCATTACACCCTATCAACATGGCTACCACCATCATCCATTCCATTTTCGTATTGATGAAAACGCATTATCCGTCGTTTAATTGCCTATAAATCCTCCATCTGTTATATCTTTAGCCAACAATACCGTTTATAGATCCATACAATGAAAAAAAATCTTTTTAAAGCAATCCTTCTCCTATTGATAGTGACCGCGTGCCAATTTGATGGAACAGATGTTCCGGAAAAAGGTGTCAGCAAACAACTCGCCCAATTCAGATCCGGGGTCATCAGCGAATTAGACTACCATTTACACATAACAGTTCCCACAGAAAAGAAAAGTTCAATTACCGGGCACTCCATCCTTTCCTTTCAACTAAAAGATAAAAGAAAAGCCCTCTTTCTTGATTTTAAAGCGGAACAGGATCAACTCCATCAACTCATTGTGAATGGCGATACCATTTCTCAGCCACAAATTGAAAATGAACACATACGCCTCCCGAAAAAGGCGCTTAAAAAAGGAGCTAATGAAGTGGTGATTCACTTTGTTGTTGGTGACGGGGCATTAAACCGAAATGATAACTATTTCTATGCGCTTTTTGTGCCCGACCGTGCCCGAACTGCCATTCCCTGTTTTGATCAACCGGACATAAAAGGACGGTTTGCAGTGACCATGGCCTTACCCGAAAACTGGGCAGGTGTGGCCAATGGCCCTAAGATAATTACCCAACTCAATGAAGAAAATAAAACCGTTGAATTCGAAGCTTCCAAACCCATCAGCACGTATCTGTGGGCCTTTGCCGCCGGTGAATTTCAGTATACTTCTACCCGGTGGAAGAACATGGAGATAGGTCTTTACCATATGGTGAAAGATAGTGCTAAATACCAACGAAATCAGGCCACCATCTTTAAGCAGGTGAAAGAATCGTTGGATTGGCTGGTGGATTACACGCAGGTGGACTATCCCTTTCAAACCTATAACCTGGTGGCTATTCCCTCCTTTCAGTTTGGGGGTATGGAACACCCGGGTGCGACCTATTACCGATCGGAAAAAATATTTCTGGATGAAAACCCCACCCGTGAAGAAGAGCTCGGTCGGGCCAATTTGATTGCCCATGAAACTTCCCACATGTGGTTTGGCGATTTGGTAACCATGCCCTGGTTTGAGGAGGTGTGGCTCAAAGAAGTATTTGCCAATTACATGGCTGATAAAATCACCCAACCCTGGTTTCCCGAGATGGATCACCAATTGCGGTTTCTCTTAGCACATTTCCCGGCTGCCTATTCAGTGGATCGTACCAGCGGCGCTAACCCCATAGGGCAACAGCTGGACAACCTGGAGAATGCCGGTACCTTATATGGGTCTATTATCTATCATAAATCACCCATTGTGATGAACCAGCTGGAACACCTGGCCGGCTCTAAACAACTGCAACACGGTATTCAGGATTATGTGAAAGACTTTGCCTATGGAAATGCCTCGTGGAATGACCTGATTGACCGTGTGGATAAATATGCTGAAGATGATTTAAAGGTGTGGAGCCAGGCCTGGGTATTTGAACCCGGCCGTCCGGTAATATCCTTTGCTCCCTCCAGTCAGCATAAAAATAAATGGCGCATCCGACAGCAGCCTGAACATGTGACCGGTGAAAACAGCAATGTATACTGGCCACAGATCATCAACCTTTTGCAGGACACCACTCAGTACCGCTACGACCTGTTTGATGCCGGTATCACCGTGGATGAAAAACTGGAACAATACAATACTTTATTTTTAGCCGATGATAAAGGCTATGGCCTGGTACGCATGACAGATCCTCAGATTGACTATTGGCTAGCACATGCTATGGAACTGGAACGTCCGTTATTGCGCGGCCGTTTGTGCATCAACCT
>JAEINY010000157.1 GCA_016342595.1 Marinilabiliaceae bacterium | reverse complement strand
TTTTTACCTCTATGCAGTGCCCTTGAACCTCTCTGCACCGCTTTTCACTGACATTGTGGCACTTTTAAGCCATTCTGCACTGCTCCCGGATCTAATTGCGGTGCCTGTAACTGTTTTTGCAGTGCAAATGTAAGGTCTTGCAACAGGCTTACCCCTTTGTGTTGTCAAATTATGCACACCGTATCAAGGCACCATGATTTAACCAAAGTCCAGTCTAAAAAAAAGCACCAACCCCTGCCTTCTGGCCGGAATTAGTGCATTTACTATACTAGGGAGTAGTATATTTTAAAGTAAAAGAGCTGAAGGTAAAAGTATACCTTACCTCGCTATCTATATTCTTTATTTCTCATAAACATACCAATAGGCGGCTCCAACAAACAGAGCGCCTCCAACGATGTTACCCAAAGTAACCGGAATCAGATTATCCACGATAAATGACGCCCAGGTCACATCGGCGCCATAAAAAATAGCCGTTGGGATGAAAAACATATTGGCTACGGAGTGTTCAAATCCCATGGCTACAAAGGCCATGACCGGAAACCAGATCCCAATAATCTTTCCCGAAATATCTTTGGCCCCATAGGCCAGCCACATAGCTAAGGCCACCATCCAGTTACAGGCAATCCCTTTAATAAAAGCTTTGTAAAAGACACTGGATGTTTTGTACTCTCCAATGGCCTTCACACTGCTCAACCACGGATCTTTGGCAAATAAATCGGTGCAATAGGCAAACAGCAGTGCTACAATGATGGAACCTATGAAATTTCCGAAATAAACGGTACCCCAGTTTTTTAAGATGGCTCCAGTCCGCATTTTACCCGACAGTAAACCGGGAATAAAATAAGCCGTGTTACCCGTAAACAAATCCGCTCCTGCAATGGCAACTAAAATGAGTCCCAAGGGGAAAACAGCGCCAAAAAGTAATTTCTGCAGGCCAGGATTTTCAGCGGCCATACCGGGTAATCCACCTCCAACAACAACAGCCAACAAACCACCCATGGCTATGTATCCCCCTGCCAAAACAGCTAAAACAAATGTTTTAGGTACAGATGTAAAAGCCTTTCCCTGGGCTGCTTTATTAACCTGACTGACAATTTCTTTTGATGTATAATAATTCATCGAACTAATGCTAAAAGATATTAATTAACAACCACTTCTTTAAAATACCCGGATAGTATTTCATAGGCCTCATCCAGTTGCTCGAGAGTATTTACGGGATTCCCCTTCAATTGATAGGTCCATCCCATGTGCTCGTATTTATGAGCCCCCAATTCATGATAGGGTTGAATCTCCAGTTTTTCTATATTTTCATAAGCGGCAAAGTGTTTTCCCAAATCATGAATGGCTTCTGTTTGATTGGAATACCCGGGCACCAACACATAGCGTAACCAAACCGGCATTTTAATCTCCTGCAGATAAGCAGCCATTTCCAGGGTACGTTCATTGCCTTGCCCGGCAATCTTACGGTGCCATTCAGGATGCATGTGTTTGATGTCTAAAAGCACAATGTCCACAAACTCCAGAGCTTCTTTCACATCGTCATTTAACACACTTCCATTGGTATCTAAACAGATATGAAAACCTTGCGCTTTCAGCGTCCGCAATACCGGAACAAGTGCTTTGGCCTGCACCAAAGGCTCACCACCAGAGAAGGTAATACCCCCCTTTTTACCAAAAAAAGGACGTTGGTTTTCGGCCATCTTTAAGACCTCTTCGGCCGACGTGGCTTTTCCACCCTTCAATTCGATAGTGTCGGCATTGGCACAATAAAGACACTTAAAATTACAACCCTGTAAAAAATAAACGAGGCGGATGCCAGGTCCATCATAGGTACCCAATGACTCAACTGAATGTACTCTGATCATACTCTCTGGTTTAACAGTAAACAGGCAGAAGGCGGAAGTTTTAGATAACTTCAGTCTTCTGCCTTTTAACTTATCACTTATATCTTATCATTACATGCGCTCATGAAAACTGCGTGAAATCACTTCCATTTGCTGCTCACGCGTCAAACGTACAAAGTTAACAGCATACCCGGATACACGGATGGTTAACTGAGGATATTCACCTGGATTTTCCATGGCATCTTCGAGCAATTCACGGCTCAATACATTCACATTCAAGTGGTGTGCTTCTTTCGAGAAATAAGCATCCATCATGGTTACCAGGTTCTCCTGACGAATTTCACCCGATGCACCCAATGATTTTGGGACAATGGAGAAGGTATTGGAGATACCATCCAAAGCATTTTTATAATCCAGCTTGGCCACTGAGTTCAACGAGGCGATGGCTCCGTTTTTATCACGTCCGTGCATGGGGTTGGCACCCGGTGCGAACGGAATCCCATGCGCACGTCCATCCGGTGTAGCCCCTGTTTTCAAACCATACACCACGTTAGAGGTAATGGTCAGGATCGACATGGTTGGCTCTGCATTTTTATAAGTCCCCAGCTGCATCAATTCCTGGTTGAATAGTCGAGAGGCTTCCACTGCCAATTCATCTACACGATCATCATCATTCCCATAACAAGGAAATTCACCTTCAATCTTGAAGTCGGTACTTAAACCGTCTTCATTACGCACGACTGTTACCTTAGCATGTTTGATGGCAGATAAAGAATCCGCAACAATAGACAAACCAGCAATACCATAGGCCAAATTCACTTTCGGATTGGTATCCACTAAAGCCATTTGAGCTTTTTCGTAGTAATACTTATCGTGCATGTAATGGATGATGTTCATCGACTCATTGTACACACGCGCCACTTCTTTCATGGCCATTTTGAAGTTCGCCATCACTTCGTCAAAATTCAGCTCATCGCCAGATAAAGCAGGAATACCTTCCACCATTTGCTTGCCTGACATCTCACAACGTCCACCGTTGATCGCCAGCAATAATGTTTTGGCCAGGTTGGTACGGGCCCCAAAGAACTGAATGTGTTTTCCAATCTCCTGGAATGATACACAACAAGCAATACCATAATCATCTGACTGACGGGTAGACTTCATCAAATCATCATTCTCATACTGAATTGAGGACGTGTCGATGGAAACTTGCGCACAGAAATTTTTGAATCCTTCAGGTAAAGTATTTGACCACAGTACAGTCATGTTTGGCTCCGGAGACGCACCTAAATTATAAAGTGTCTGCAGAAAGCGGTAAGATGATTTGGTAATCTTATGACGACCATCGAGCAAACGCCCACCAATGGCTTCTGTTACCCAGGTTGGATCACCGGCAAAAATCTCATTATAAGCATTCATACGCAGGTGGCGCACCATACGTAATTTCATTACAAATTGATCGATGAATTCCTGTGCTAACTCTTCAGTAATGTTGCCATTTTTCAAGTCATACTCGAAATAAATATCCAGGAATGAAGAGACATTACCCAATGACATGGCAGCACCATCCTGCTCTTTTACAGCCGCCAAGTAAGCCATGTAAACCCACTGGACAGCTTCCTGAGCTGACTCAGCCGGACGAGATAAATCCAATCCATAATGATTTCCCAACTCTTTGATCGCTAAAAGTGCCTTAATTTGCTCAGCCACTTCTTCACGTAAACGGATTTTATCATCGGTCATCGGACCCGTCAGGTTCACTAAATCTTCTTTCTTAGCTGCAACCAAACGATCAATACCGTATAAAGCTAAACGACGGTAGTCACCAATAATACGACCACGCGCATAGTTATCAGGTAAACCTGTTAGAAAGCCTAAGGAACGGAATTTTCTGATTTCGGCAGTATATACGTCAAACACCCCATCGTTATGTGTTTTGGCATAATTGCGAAAAATATCTTTAACGCGGTCTGATACTTCCAAACCTTGTTCAGTACATGCTTTCTCCACCACGGCAATACCACCGTAAGGTTTCATGGCACGTTTCAACAATTCATCAGTTTGCAGACCTACGATTAATTCTAAATCTTTGCTGATGTAACCAGCAGCATGTGATGCAATGGTAGAAACCGTTTCTGTATCAATAGAGCGAACACCGTTATTAGCAGTCTCCTCTTTAATGGCTTCCAGACAGATGTCCCAGAGCTTTTTGGTGCGCTCTGTCGGACCACATAAAAATGAATGATCACCATCGTATGGTGTGATATTTGACTGAACAAAATCTCTCACATTCACTTGTTCATCCCAATTACCGGTCACGAACATGCTTTTTACTGTACTCATAGTTGCGTTTTTATCGTTGTTTGTTTGCACTTCTTAATTAAGCAGTCACCTACTCAATCACTGTTCAGGTTGACAAAGAAATGAACTTTTTGCAACTTATACAATCCACATTTACGAGGATTTTAACGCAAAAACTGACCTTTTTTTCATATAATAATTGGCCTGTAAGATGATTTTGAGGGAGATATCTCTATTTTTTGAATTGCAATCTACTGATTACAATTTACATCGACTATTGTTATTCCCGAAAGGCACTTTGCAGTAATTTGACTTTACAATCCTTATAAATGAGGATTCCCTTTTTTATCCAAAAGATCATTTTAACATCTTTTAGGAATTAGAAACTTCTTTTAGGCATAACTGAAAAGCGATTGCTTCCGTCAAACAGAAACAATCGCTTCAATATATTCTTAACTCAAAGCCTTACAAAGACTGTAAAAACTCAGTTACATTCTTTTCAATTCGACCAGTAACTTCTGAAACGTCACCTTTCACAAATTTATCACCAGTAATGCTTTCGTACAATTCAATGTAACGGTCCGAAACCTGATTAACAAACTCTTCCGTCATTTCAGGTACTTGATCGCCTTCACGCCCCTGGAAATCATTTTCCATCAACCACTCACGCACGAATTCTTTTGACAATTGCTTTTGATTTTCGCCTTTATCAAAACGTTCCTGGTAACCATCAGCATAAAAATAACGTGATGAATCGGGTGTATGAATCTCATCGATCAAATAAATTTTACCATCTTTTTTACCGAATTCATACTTGGTATCTACTAAGATCAAGCCCTTTTCTTTAGCTATTTCGCTACCACGCTTAAATAACTCCAATGAGATACGTTCCAATTCCAGGTACTCTTCTTCAGACACTAAACCTTGCTTCAAGATTTCTTCACGGGTAATGTTTTCATCGTGTGCGCCCAGTTCCGCTTTTGTCGTTGGAGTCAAAATTGGCTCCGGGAAAGCCTGATGTTCTTTCAATCCTTCAGGAAGCGGTACACCGCAAATGTCACGTCCGCCATCTTTGTACAAACGCCAGGAGCTTCCGGTAAGGTAACCACGTACAATCATCTCCACAGGATAAGTTTCACACATAAGGCCAACTGTTACGTTTGGATCTGGTGTGGCTATTTTCCAGTTAGGAACAATGTCAGCGGTCGCATTCAGAAACTTTTCAGCAATCTGGTTCAAGACTTGCCCTTTGAATGGAATACCTTTGGGCAATACCACATCAAAAGCCGAAATACGATCAGACACCACCATTACTAAATAGTCGTCATTGATGTTGTACACATCACGTACTTTTCCTTTGTAAACACTTTTTTGACCGGGGAACTGATAATCAGTTCGAACAATCGCTTTACTCATGATTATATTGTTGATTTATTAGAATTCCACTCAAAATTCGCCTAAAAATGCGAAAAAAACCAGAGTTGAAAAAGGATGATTATCATTCTTTTTCATAAGCCTCTACAATATCCTGCACCAATCGATGACGCACAATATCCTTCACCGTAAAATTAATGCGTTCAATACTTCTAACGCCCTTTAAAATACGCATGGCTTGTACCAAACCTGAATTCTGGGGATTGGGCAAATCAATCTGCGTCACATCACCCGTTACAATAAATTTTGCATGAGTGCCCATACGGGTGAGGAACATCTTTAACTGGTTAGTAGTGGTATTTTGCGCTTCATCCAATATCACACAAGCATCATTCAAGGTACGCCCCCGCATAAACGCTAAAGGCGCAATCTGAATGGTTCCATTCTCCATGAACTCTTTCAGTTTCATGGCCGGAATCATGTCTTGCAAAGCATCGTACAAAGGCTGCAAATACGGATCAATTTTCTCTTTCATATCGCCTGGTAAAAAACCCAGTTTTTCACCGGCTTCAACAGCTGGCCGGCTTAAAATAATGCGTCGAACTTGTCTGTTCTTAAGTGCTGAAACAGCCAATGCAATGGCCACATAGGTTTTACCTGAACCGGCCGGCCCCACTGCAAACAACAAATCATTGTGCTTGAACGCTTCCACCAATTTCACCTGATTCTCAGTCCGTGCTTTAATGGGTTTCCCACTGGTACCAAACAAAATGGCATCATCCTCCGGTTTGGGAGTTGTTAAGGTATCACCCGCTAATATTTCAGACAGCGACTTTTCTGTCAGTACATTATAATCATTATAATGCTCCAGAAGATGATTAATTTTCTCTTCAAATTCTGCTACCTCCTCGGCATCTCCAATGGCTTTCAACCAATTACCACGCCCCAAAATATTTAATTTCGGAAATCGATTTTTGATGAGTTCCAACTTTGTGTTTTTCACACCCAGGAACTCCACCAAATCAACCGATTCCAGGTAGATTAACTTTTCTATCATAAAACGGTAATAATTCTTATTTTTGCCTGTTACAAAGAAACAACATTTTTTGCATATTTTAGCGGGACCCATTACCTTTTGAATGCAGTAATAACAAACATTTAAGCCTATGCCCCTTATTACTTTATTAACCGACTGGGAATCATCCAACACCTATTTACCACAAGTGATGGGCAGCATTTATTCCGGCTTGCCTGCTGCCACTGTTGTCTCCATTTCACCCCCGGTAAAAGCACACCAGGTAACACGGGCAGGTTATATCTTAAAACATTCTCTGTCCACCTTTCCTGAAGGTACCATACATGCTATTTTTGTAGGAATGCCACCAGACTTTTCCAAAGTGCTTATTGCCCCGATTGGCAGTCAACTGGTCATTACCTGGGACACGGGCTTGATTTCATTGCTTTCAGATGATAAAATCTCTGTACACACCTTTAAATACACAACCCAATCAAATGAAAACAACTGGTTAACGCCAATGGCAAATGCAATCATAAAGGCCGGAAAGGAAGAACCCATTGAACAATGGACCCACCCAACTGCCGATTACATACAGCTGCGCAATGTCCAGCCCATTTTACAACGCAATCAAATCCTTGGCAATGTTATTCATATTGATCCCTACGGCAATGCCATCACCAACATTACAAAGAATTGGTTTGATTCCGTGAGTAAAGGCCGCAAATTTGAATTATTTGTACAAAGTAATTTTAATAAAATAGCTCGCATCAACGCCGATTACGAACCCCATCGAATGGGTGAACTTCTGGCTTTGTTTAATGCACAAGGTCATATGGAAATCGCCATTTCACATGGAAATGTAGCCGAACTATTGAATTTAAATACAAGTAGTGAAGTTAGGGTTCGCTTCATTAACACCATTAAAACCGTATAAAAAATCATTCTTGAATACACTATTTATATGAGTCATACACAAACAGAAAAAACACTGACCGCCTTTAAAGAATTACTCGACATAATGGATGAACTCAGGGAAAAATGTCCCTGGGATAAAAAGCAAACCAACCATACGCTTCGCACACTCACCATTGAAGAAACCTATGAATTGGCAGACGCCATAATAAAAAAAGATCCCAATCTCATCAAAAAGGAATTAGGTGATTTATTATTACACATTGTGTTTTATGCCAAAATAGGATCTGAAACCAATGATTTCGACATGGCCGATGTCATCGATTCATTGAAACAGAAACTCATCTACCGTCACCCTCACATCTTTGGTGATGTAGAGGTTACCGATGCCAAACAGGTAGAAGAGAATTGGGAGCAACTAAAGCTAAAGGAAAAGGACGGAAATAAGTCTGTTTTAGAAGGCGTCCCCATGTCATTGCCTGCACTGGTAAAAGCGAATCGTATCCAGGATAAAGCGCGTGGTGTTGGGTTTGACTGGGAGCATAAAGAACAAGTTTGGGAAAAAGTACAAGAAGAACTGGAAGAATTAAAAGTTGAAATTCAAAAGGCTGATGAAGACAAAATTGAAGCTGAATTTGGAGATCTCTTCTTTTCTCTTATTAATGCGGCACGTTTATATGATGTGAATCCTGAAAATGCACTGGAGCGAACAAATCGCAAGTTTATCAGTCGTTTTAATTATCTGGAAGAAAAAACCATCAAAAAGGGCCGCGATCTCAAATCGATGAGTCTGGCTGAGATGGATAAAATATGGGATGAAGCTAAAAAATTGGAGTAGTGTCTTATTATAAAACACAAGTTTAATATGTAAAGGCTCGTAGTCTTAATTTATATTTCGCCTAATTCAACACCTTGCCCCTGTTTCGGATTCGAACAGGGGCATAAACTTTCAAATCACTTTTGACAAAGTCCCTATTCAACACATTAACACTATTTAACACACATATAATTACCTGATGCTACTTTTTTTGCATAGATTGCAATAATTAACAAAAGATTACTTCGAAGACGTATATCTCTTATTATTCACCCTATATCTTTCAAAAATGAAAAAAACAGCACTTCTTTTCTGTCTCATTCTGTTTTGCATCACTTCGTTCGCTCAAACAACACTCCATCAATTACTCGCCGAAGAGAACTATCTCCAAATAATCAATCAACTTTCTACAAAATCCCAGCCTCTCTCTAAACAAGAAAAATATATATTAGCACTAGCCTATAAGCAAAATGGATATCCCAATAAAACCATTAATCTACTGCTAAAAGACTCCGTGAATAATTCATTAGCTGAAAAAAAGTTACTCTCCTCTACTTTTTTCAACACTGGTAATTATTCAGCTGCTAAGCCTCTTTGTGAATTTATCCTTCAGGAAGAAGATAAAAATGTGAAAAACCTTTTGCGTTTGGTAGAGATATTAGATTTTCATCAGGATCAACAAAAGGCGCTTAAGTACTTATTGGACTATGAAGCTGATGACACAACTAATTTTGAAGTCAACAAGCAACTGGCGGCCCTTTATCAAAAAGCAGATAGTACCGAAAAAGCTATTTCGACCTATCGCCGCATATTAAAACAATATCCGGATAACCAATCCATTGCTTTAAAACTAGGAAAATACCTTTACAGCAAGAAAAAATACCCGGAATGTAATGACCTATGCAGTGATTTTTTAAAAAAGACACCTCATCATCGTCGCTTTTTAATACTTGGAGGACTCGCCAATTTTGAAGCCGGAGCGCATCGAAACACTCTCCTTTTGTTTAAACGACTCGAGGCTCAAGGCGACAGCTCATTTATTAGCAAGAAACACCTGGGAATCACTTATTATCGTCTTGAGAAATATGACAAAGCCATCAATTATTTATATGCCGCTATGGATTACAATACAGAAGGACCTGAAGTCAATTTCTTCCTGGGATCTTCATTAGGACAATCCAATTCACCTCACCGCGGCATTCCATATCTATTACGGGCCATCGACCTTATCTCACCCTCTCCTTCCACTATGGAAAAGGTGTACAATAAACTGGCAATTATTCATTATGATACTGGTGATTATTCGACTTCCCTTCAGTATTACCAGAAAGCATATAATTATTCACCAAAAACTTCGCAATACATTTATCATCAGGCTGCCATTTACGATCACAAATTGAATGATTTAAACAAAGCCCAGGAACTTTATAAGAAATTCCTGCTCTATACTCCCAAAAATCTGGATCCGAAAAAAGGCAGTGATTTGTATACTATACAATTAAAAAAAGTGGTTGAAAACAGGTTGCGCGAACTGGATGAAGAATCTTTTTTTGAGAAAGGATATGATACATCCAATTAGCAGGAGACAAAATATTGAACAAGCTGATAATTCTCCTTTGCTTTTTATGAAAAAATTCGACTTATGACTTTTGTCATGTTCGAAAAATTCATTCATCAATAGATTTTACACGCTAATCACATTTTTCGAACAGTTCATCAATACAAACCAACTCTACAGAATGCGAATAGTATTATCAAACGATGGCATAAGTACATCGGGAAAATTGAAACGGACAATTTTCCAAACACCCAACATTATTCAACTCTTAACCTCTGCAGAACTTTCCTTTGAAAAGCTGCGGAGGTTTTTTTTTATAATAAACCCCACCTGTACACACTTGATTTTATATACTTTACATGCGGGCAAGTGATTTTCTTAAAAAAAAAAATAGAAAAATGGTGTTACGATTTCCACTTTCTGCAATTAACAGGTGAGTTGAAGATGAAAATGGGCAAAAGATCCATTCTTTTCGTTTCATACCTTCCACTCCCTACACTATTCAACATTTTCCCCCTCTGCAGTCTAATACCTACCCTATATTAGCTGCAGAGGTTTCCTTTTTTATAGGGGAAAATCTTACGTTATCAGTCTCTTTTCTTAATGATTATAGCTTAATTCCAACCGAATTAATCAGAATGCCGTCGTTTTTTCTTATTGTGACTGGTTTAAATTATACTTTTGTAATTTAAATTACATTTAAGAAACACGAACCACAATAGTAACCAATGAGTCAATCAAACTTTTCAGACGCAGATAAGGCATTTTTTAAAGATGGTTATAAAATGGCCATGGAAGCCACTAAAGATCCGAATGACCAGCAACAATTTTTATCTGTTGTGAAACAGCAATACCAAGCTATGGACGGATTAATTGATGCACTTTCGGCACAAGCAGCCCGCCAACAGGTCAACATTGATTGCCGCAAAGGCTGCTATTGGTGCTGTCATCAACCCATATATGGTATCTCCCATGAATTTGTCTATTTGTGGAAATACCTGCAAGAAAAATACAGTGAGGAAGAACTAAAGCCCATCCTTTCACAGGCTTTTAACAACTATCAAAAGCGAGGACGACTCAAAGATCAAGAGCTATTAAGCAGCAAAGCACCGTGCCCGCTTTTAAAGGATGGTGCCTGCATGGCTTATGATGCACGTCCCATGGCTTGTCGCATCTACTTATCGATGTCGGAAAAAAGCTGCCGTACATTTTATGATAATCCTAATGATCCATCCAACCATCCGGCTTTGCTTGAATTTCCTTTGCGTGCCGGCCAAATGATGAATGAAGGATTTAACAAGGGACTTAAAATGGCCAGTATAAAGGGTCGTGAGTTTTTAATGGAAGAAGGATTGTTAATTGCCCATAATAACGGCGAAGCCATTTCAGATGAAGACATCTCGAAAAATCCGCTTTTTAATGTAAACGATTGATCTCCTACTATGAACAAGCTAAACCTTTCCCCTTCTTATAAGAAGACTAGTTTAACACGCCCCATACTGATGGCACTTCTTGTGATAGGTGTGGGATTTGCAGTGTATGCGTATAACTTTGTCATCATCCTCAAATCAGAAGTACCTGGCCTGGTTTATGGAGAAACTACCTCCTCGGGTGGAAACTATACTTGGCACACGCTCAAATACTATTACACCTTTAACAGCGTTACCTATTTTGATGAAGTGGATTATATGGGCGAAAATGAATTACACGTGAGTGATTCCCTTACCATTCGCGCTCTGAAGCCATACCCGCAAAAACATACCATTCAGACGATATACCGCAATCCTAAAATTCCTGAATCTTATAATGCTGAGGCATTTTTCGAAACCCAATATCACATGCACATCAATAAACTAAGTGATTATTCGGCATCGACGAAAGACACGCTTATAACACCAAACGAAAACAAATTGATATACCCTGTTAATGCAGCGGATAAATTGATTCAAGCAACCATAGCCAGCATTGATGCCATTCGGTTTAACCGGGGTAGTTTGATTGACTTTTTTATTTTGAAGGATACGCCCGATACCGTTTACCTGCATCCGGTCTATTTTTATCTGGATCAATACTCAGTAGATGCACACCCATCACTGGCCATACACAAGCACCTAAAACAACTTATTGCAAACAAACACATTCACCTCTCTGTATTGGATAAAAATAATGCTAAACACGAACGCATTTTAAAGCCTCTTCATAACTGAATGACACGAAACAAGAATCTGTCAAGCTATTTTAGGGAATTACACTTTCCGGTCGCTTTGGTATTCACCGCGTTCGGTCAAGCGCTTGTTCCGGTCGTGAAATGAGTTCTTCCGGTTGTCCCGGCACACCTTCCGGTTGATCAGATGGCCTCTCCGGTCGCCGAATGAGATCTTCCGGTTGGTTGGGCGAGTAGCTCCGGTCGGTCAAGCGCTTGTTCCGGTCGACGGGTGAGACCTTCCGGTCGGCCAAACAGAAGGCGCCATTATGACCGGATCATATCATCCGTGCCACCCGAGTGCTACAAACATACGAGTAGACAAAAAGCCCCCGCTCAATTGCAATTGACGCTAAACGTTTACATTACGGCGGAAAGCCCCTCTCCCGTAAACCGGGATCTCCCCAAATGGGGAGAATATATAAGAAAGCATTTAATGAACTCTTCCGTTCAAGAACCTCATGGATTTTGGTTCCCAAAAACCTATGAGTTCTAAGACGGAATCAAACAGCTTTTCTTTCTAATCGCCTCCATTCCACTGTTCTCAACGCTATTGCAATTAGGCGGTGCGCACTTTGGTTCGCAGGATACTCTATCGAAGGTTTCATTAAAGAATTGATAAGTACTATTAAAATGTCCCTTCTATCCTCAATCATAAACAAGTGCTATTGACATTCCGTTTTTTTTATCCGTAATTATTAAGTGTTACTAATAAATCAGATGATATGTCAATCGCTATCACATCAGTCAATGGTCAATTGGGACAAGCCATTGCTCTTGAGGCCATCACGCAGCTGGGGCCAAATCAAGTTATCGGACTCGCCCGAACCCCCTCAAAAGCAAGCCACTTAGGAATAGAAGTTAGAAAAGGCGACTACAATAACCCTGACACATTAACTGCTTCATTGCAAGGCATTGAATCCGTCTTGCTGATTTCCGGACTCGACGCGCCCGATAAACGCATCCAGCAACACCGCAACGTCATCGAAGCGGTAAAAAATGCAGGGGTGAAAAAAATCGTTTACAACAGTATCTATGGCACTGTTTGCCAATCAGACTTTGACGCCATCATTGAATGCAACCGACAAACGGAAAAAGATATAAAAGATAGTGGTTTAGAGTATAGTATTGGCCGAAATGGTTTATACCTGGAAGCCGATTTAGAAGCGGTACAGGATTATAAAGAAACAGGAAAAATCAGTAACTGTGCTGCCGATGGCAGATGTGCCTATACCACCCGTAAGGAATTAGCCAGGGCCTATGTTAATCTACTCACTGAAAATAAACATTTGGGTAAAACCTATCAGCTATGTGGTCCGGCCATCACCCAGGATGAACTGGCGCAATATATTAACACTGCTTTCCACAGCCATTTAATCTATACATCCATCTCTGTTGAAGCCTACAAACAAGACAGAATCAATGTCTATGGAGAATTCTTCGGTGGCATTATCGCCGGGATCTATGATTGCATCCGAAAAGGTAGTTTTAATGTACCATCTGATTTCAATAAAATCCTTGGACGACCACATCAGAGTCTGGAAGAGCAAATTCAGGAGTTCCTTTCATGATGCTCAAATAATATCACAACAGCTCCTAAACAAACTCGTACCAGCCAACGATAAAGGAACGAACCACACCATAAATACCTTAGAAAATGCCACACTCAACAACATCCCTATCCTTACCACAGAAAATAACCATCAAGAATCAACTGAAAGCGATTGAGGAAACGACACTCAAATCTGAGTTACGGGCGGGACTCCTGGCTCAGGATAAATATATTTCCAGCAAGTTTTTTTATGACCGGGCCGGTTCCGCACTATTTGAAATGATCACTGAACTCCCGGAATACTATCCCACCAGAACCGAAAAGAGCATATTGCAAAATGGGGCTCAATCGTTTTTTTCAAAAATGAGGAATCTGGAATTAATAGAACTGGGTAGTGGTGACAGCTCTAAAATTTCGATGGTTTTAAATGCCGTCCCACCACTTTTTTTAGATTCCATCACCTATCGCCCCATTGACTTTAGTGCTTCTGCCATTCAAAAATCAGCCCGGGATCTAAGCAAACGATTCCCCACCTTAACGATAGATGGTTTGGTGGCAGATTTTACTTCCAAACTACACCTGGAGCATAATGGTCATTCTCGTGTGTTATGTTTTTTCGGTAGTACCCTGGGCAACTTCACACCGCATCAAGCCACTACGCTACTCTCCAACATCAGTTCAACAATGCACCAAGGCGACCAACTCTTCCTGGGCATCGACATGGAAAAGCCCATACCTATCCTGGAAGCCGCCTACAATGACAGTCAGCGCATCACAGAAGCATTTAATAAGAATATTTTAAGAGTCACAAATAACCTTCTTAAAACAAATTTTATTCCCATTCACTTTGAGCACCTGGCCTATTACAATGAAGCGGAGCATCGTATTGAAATGCACCTGAAGGCCAGGAAGAAATTAACCATTGAATCGCCATATTTAGATGCAAACATCATTCTTAATAAGGGAGAATCCATACACACAGAAAATTCCTATAAATTCTCAGAAGAACGTATCAAGCAGATTACTACAGATAGCAATCTACAAATCAAAGAAATCTTTTACGATATTCACAAATGGTTTGGTCTGGTTCAACTGGAGAAATGAATTCCCGAACCTGGATAAGTAAAAAAAGTAGTAAGATGCTAGTGCCGCAAACACTAAATTATAGTATTTATTTTTAGCTATTATTTCCCACGATTATTCCTTTTAACATAAGTACTCAAGAATCTTGTGGAATTTGATACGCAATAATGAATAAATTCAGGTTTAATTATATAGCCGTGCATTCCGGTTGAAGCGAAGCGAAACCACCTCAGTGATCTCAATACGAAATTGTTTTTGGT
>JAEINY010000156.1 GCA_016342595.1 Marinilabiliaceae bacterium | reverse complement strand
TAATTGAAATTGTGCACATCTTTTTCAAAATTGTGCACACATATTTTTGAACCTAAGCTCTATATTTACATTTCAAAACGCTATCAAATGTTTAAAAAAGTCAGTCATATCCTTTTGGCCATTTTGTTGTTGTTGACAACAATGGGCATGACTGTATCAAAACATTATTGCGGCAATAATTTAAAATCAGTTAGCCTTTTCTCGGAACCCCAATCGTGTTGTGATATCCCCACAGGCTGCTGTCATGATGAATCATTGAGTATTGCTTTCCAGGCTTATTATTCTGTCTCTTCATTCCATTATAATTTCGAACAATTGGCAGTATTAATGCCTATTGTATTGCAGGTAATGAACGAAGGGATGCTCGAATCCAATCCGGCTACTGTGTTTTACGAAACACCACCTCCCCCTCCCCTTATTCAAACCGTACTTTCCAATTTGCAGACTTATCTTTTATGATTTAACTTTTCATTTTGAAACCTACGTGATTGTGTAATTACTATACTATGACGTGGTTATTGTTTAATTGAAAAATAAAATCATAATTGATTTCATATGCTTAATAGAACGATTCGTTTTTTCCTTGAGAATAAACTAGTCACCTTTTTGGTGCTCATTACATTCGTTAGTTGGGGTATTATAAACTCACCTTTTGGTTGGGACACCGGTATCCTGCCAACTAATCCGGTACCGGTGGATGCCATCCCGGACATTGGTGAAAACCAGCAAATCGTATATACCGAATGGCCGGGACGTTCCCCACAGGATATTGAAGACCAGATATCCTATCCGCTAACCACCTCTTTACTGGGCATTCCAGGGGTGAAAACCATCCGAAGCAACTCCATTTTTGGGGTATCCAGCATTTACATCATTTTTGATGAAGAGGTGGAGTTCTATTGGAGCCGGACGCGTATACTGGAGAAATTAAACTCATTACCATCGGGCACATTACCGGAAGAAGTTTCACCCGCCTTGGGACCTGACGCTACTGCACTGGGGCAAATTTACTGGTACACCCTGGAAGGCCGGGATAAAGAAGGTCATCCGTCCGGCGGTTGGGATCCGCAAGAGTTAAGAACCATACAGGATTTTTATGTCCGTTATGCATTGACTGCGGCCAAAGGCGTGGCTGAAGTGGCATCCATCGGAGGATTCGTCAAAGAATACCAAATTGACATTGATCCACACGCCATGAAGGCCCATGGGGTGAACGTGGCCCAAATCATGTTGGCGGTGCAAAATAGCAACCTGGATATTGGGGCACGGACCATCGAATTTAACCGGGCCGAATACCTGGTGAGAGCCTTAGGCTACATCAAGAACCTGGAAGATTTGGAGAAAAGTGTTGTCGCAGTCCGCGAGAATGTACCCATCCGGTTAAAAGATGTCGCTAAGATCAATTTTGGTCCGGCCACACGCCGAGGCGGACTTGATAAAGGCGGTGCTGAAGCGGTAGGAGGCGTAGTAGTGGCCAGATATGGGGCCAATCCGTTGAAAGCCATCGAAAATGTAAAAGCAAAAATTGCTGAAATAGAACCAGGTTTGCCCTCAAAAACATTGGAAGATGGCACTTTTTCTAAAGTAACCATTGTCCCCTTCTACGATCGTACCGGACTGATCAAAGAAACCTTAGGGACTTTAGAAGAAGCCATTTCACTGGAATTATTGATTAGTATTTTAGTGGTCATTGTATTGGTCCTCAATCTACGTGCTTCATTTTTAATATCCAGCTTGCTCCCCATCGGTGTATTGATCACCTTTATCACCATGCGTCAATTTGGGGTAGATGCGAATATTGTGGCACTATCAGGTATTGCTATTGCCATTGGTGTGATGGTAGATGTCGGCGTTGTATTTGTGGAGAATATCATACGCCACATTGAAATGACCAAAAACATTGGTGCCAGGGGGAAACAATTACTGAATGTGGTATATGAAGCCACCACAGAAGTGGCAGGTGCTGTTATCACAGCTTTATCCACAACGATTATTAGTTTTTTGCCGGTCTTTGCCATGGAAGCAGCGGAGGGAAAACTCTTTAAACCACTGGCATTCACAAAATCATTCACCATGCTAGCGGCCTTACTGATCGGGCTCATCATCATCCCGACACTTGCCCATTGGATTTTCTCCATCCGTTTTGATAAGGACAAGTACAAAAAAATATGGAGTAGTTTTCTCGCACTAGCAGGAATGGTGATTGCCGTTTTCTCCGCGTATTATATTGCATTGGCCATCACAGCCTATGGTTTGAACGCTTTATTTTCTGATAAGTGGCATCACAATAAAGAGAAATGGACCAACATCATCAATAGTACCATCACCATAATTGTAGTTGTTTTCTTTCTCACAAAAGCCTGGATGCCTTTAGGTGCACAAAACACATTATTTGCCAACTTCTTATTTGTTATTGCAATCGTCGGTACTATTATAGGCGTCCTCTCGTTGGTTGTACATTTTTATGCACGTATTTTAACCTGGTGTTTGACCCATAAATGGACCTTCTTAACAGTACCAATTTTCATCGTTCTCTTTGGCATCACCAGCTGGCAAGGTTTTGAGAAGTTATTTGGATTCATGCCTCAATTCATAAAAAATTCAGGTACCTATATCGGTTTAAATAACACCTTTCCCGGTATTGGTAAGGAGTTTATGCCTAGCTTAGATGAGGGATCCTTCTTATTGATGCCCACCACCATGCCCCACTCGGGTATTGAAGAAAACCTGGAAGTCATTCGTATGCTCGATAAAAAGGTGAATTCCATCCCTGAAGTTGAAAATGTGGTCGGTAAATGGGGGCGCGTAAATTCGGCGCTTGATCCCGCTCCTACTTCCATGTATGAAAATGTGATCAATTACAAACCGGAATACATACTGAACGAAAAAGGCCACCGCATGCGCTTTCAGGTAGATAAACAAGGAGCCTTTGTGTTGACCGATGGCAGCACCTACAATCCCAGGGAAGAAGCGTTCCGGCTGATTGAACGCGCTAATCTGATAGTGGATAAAAACGGGGAGTACTTCCGTCAATGGCGGGATGAGATTCAATCGCCTGATGATATTTGGAAGGAAATCATAAACCAGGCCACCATTCCCGGTTTAACCTCGGCTCCCAAACTCCAGCCCATCTCCACACGACTGGTCATGTTGCAAACGGGTATGCGGGCACCCATGGGTATAAAAGTGTATGGTCCCGATCTGGAAAGTATTGAACAAGTCGGTTATGAATTGGAAAAACACCTGAAACAGGTAGAGGGTGTTCAGGGGATGTCTGTTTTTGCCGATCGGGTAGTGGGCAAACCTTATCTGGAATTGGAGATTGACCGGGATGCCATTGCCCGCTATGGGATCTCTGTTAAGAACCTGCAAGCCATTATAGGCAGTGCTATTGGCGGCATGCAACTCACCACTACAGTGGAAGGGCGGGAACGCTTTCCGGTGCGCTTGAGATATGCCCGCGCGTACCGGGATAATCCGGAAGATTTAAAAAAGATATTGATTCCCTCACCCGCCGGAGTACAGATACCCTTGGGTGATTTGGTAAACATCCATTACACCAGAGGTCCACAATTGATTAAAAGCGAAGACACCTTTTTGGTGGGTTATGTCATTTTTGATAAAAAAGATGGATTTGCCGAAGTAGATGTGGTTGAGAATGCACAGGCCTATCTAAACGAAAAACTGGATAGTGGAGCATTTATATTACCTGCAGGCGTAAACTATGTCTTTACCGGTAATTATGAAAATCAGATTCGTGCCACTGAACGCTTGTTAATTGTTATACCCATTTCGCTGATCATTATTTTTCTGATCCTCTATTTTCAGTTTCGCTCGGTAACATCCACATCGCTTATTTTCTCAGGCATTATAGTAGCTCTGTCAGGCGGGTTTATCATGCTTTGGCTATACGGTCAGCCCTGGTTTATGAATGGAAGTCTGGCAGGTATGAGTTTAAGAGATCTGTTTCAGGTGGAAACCATTAATTTAAGTGTTGCAGTCTGGGTTGGTTTCATAGCCCTCTTTGGTGTGGCCACCGATGATGGGGTATTAATAAGCACCTATATTAAACAACTCCAGGTTAAACGTCAACCTAAAAATATACAAGAAGTGAGGTCCCTGGTGCTTGAAGCCGGTTCCAAACGAGTGCGACCAGCCATTATGACCACCGCTACTACCATTATTGCACTGCTACCCATTCTGACCTCCACCGGAAAAGGATCTGATATCATGGTACCAATGGCCATCCCATTATTTGGGGGCATGACCATTGAAGTGCTTACGATGTTTGTGGTGCCGGTCTTATATAGTATGTGGCAGGAAGGGAAAATTAAAAAAAAGGAAAAAAGTTGAAATGATTCAGAGTTAATGGAGTTAACACCTGGAATGTGATAAATGTTATTTGGAAATAAAGTTGAAATACGGTTGAATAATAAGAAATATATAGCGAGATGGAGAAACACAAATATCCTTAGTAACTTAATATTAGCTCAACATTCGTGAATTTAATAAAAGTGTAGCTCATGGAAAAGAAGGTATATATCCAGGCAAAAGACCTGCAGGTTTACCAATTGGCTCGTCAATTGTCAGGGCTTGCATGGAAAGTTTATGATGCTTTATCCTGGCAGGAAAAGAAAACCATGGGTGACCAGTTCATTACCTCTACCGATTCAATTGGTGCCAATATCATTGAAGGATACGGCAGGTTCCATTACCTGGATAAGATACGTTTTTTTTACATCGCCCGGGCTTCTTTCAATGAATCCATCTACCATTGGTTAGATCTTCTGTTCGAACGAAAAAAGATAAAAGAAGAAGCGTATCTAGCTATGAATGCTATTGCCAAACAGCTTGAGATAAAGCTCAACAACTTTATTGGAGCCACTTACAATCAATATAAAAAGACTAAAAATGAACCAAGATAAAACGATCTATATAAAGAAGTTAATGAAATTTATTAAATGGAATAGTGCCTACTATATCTATTTATTTCTATTCATTTCCTTTTATTTCGTATCGGCAGCAAATGCCCAGAATGAGTTAAGTAATTACTTACAAACAGCCGCCCAAAACAATCCCGGACTGAAAGCTAAATTTAATGCCTACATGGCCGCACTCGAAGTAGCTCCTCAGGTAAAAGCGTTGCCTGATCCGCAAGTCGCTTTTGGTTATTTCATACAACCGGTTGAAACACGCGTTGGGCCGCAGGAATTTAAGTTTTCGGCGATCCAGATGTTTCCCTGGTTTGGAACACTGAAGGCGAAAGAAAATGCAGCCATTCAAACAGCTAAAGCCAAATACGAACTGTTTGAAGAGGCGAAATCAATGCTGTATAATGACGTGAGATCAACCTGGTACAATCTGTA
The DNA here is from genome assembly GCA_016342595.1 of Marinilabiliaceae bacterium. Lineage (GTDB taxonomy): Bacteria > Bacteroidota > Bacteroidia > Bacteroidales > Marinilabiliaceae > JAEINY01. The sequence continues at coordinate 9,727 of JAEINY010000156.1, read as the reverse complement.
TTTCAATAACAAAGCCATCGATATCACGAAAAAAAACATCGACATCCTCCATACTTTCAGACAATTAGCCTATGTAAAAGTGGAAGCAGGGTTGGTGTCTGCTGTCGATGAATACAGAATTGAGATGGAAATTGGCGATTTAGAAAATCAACTGGCGCTTTTGAGAGATAAGCACTACGTGTTAGAGGTCCTATTCAACAAGCTGCTCAACGTAGATAATCAAACGCCTATTGTTATTCCTAATGATTTATGGACCACTGATTTTTACTTATCTAAAAATGCAGCTTTAGACTCCTTACGCATGAATAATCATCAGCTATTGAGCATTGATCTGCAAATGGAAGCACTGCGCTATAAAAAGGAGGTGGCGGATAAAGCCGGTAAACCCAATTTCAGCCTTGGCCTTGACTATACCATGGTAGGCAAAGGAGAAAACAACATGGCCGGCACCGACGCTTTTATGTTTCCCAAAGTAGGTATTACCATTCCCCTTTATCGAAATAAATACAAAGCAATGGTCAAAGAAGTGGTTTACCTGGAGACGGCTAAGAAAAATGAAAAGGCCAACAAAACCAACGTTCTTGAAACGCTGTTCGAAAATGGATGGAAAGATTACAAGGATGGCGATCGAAGAATTGGCCTCTATAAGTCTCAACTCCATCTGGCGCAAAAATCACTCAAAATTTTGGAAACAGATTATGCCACCGGAAACAGAAATTTTGAAGAAATTCTAAGAATGGAACGCAAGTATCTCAAATACGCACTGGAGTTAGAGAAAGCTAAAGCTGATAAGCAGGCAGCTATTTCGTTTATCACTTATTTAATGGGCAATTAAAATCAAACATGTACTAAATAAATATTGATAAGCAATTATAAAATGTTTGACTCTAGTTTTGAATTAATTTTCTATGCTTAGCATGAAGCTTCTCAATCTGCCTTCAAGAAATGGCGTTAAGAAATTTAATGTAGTGAAGCGGTAAAAAAGAAAATCTGTTTGAGCAGCGCGAGTTATTTTCTTTTAGCGAAAAAGAATTAAATTTTAGCTATTTATTGACAGCAGCGGCGTTTTTTGTTTACGTTTTTTCGCTGTAGAAAAAAAGTAAAAGCCCCGCGGCTTGAGCGAACATAAGAACTATCAATTTATTTTGAACAACTATGAACTAAAAAATAAAATCATGCAAAATATCATACAACATATAAAAGAAAACTACAAGTTAGTCATTGGAGCCCTGGTGGTCGGATTGTTTTTTGGATGGGTGTTTTTTCACTCTTCCGAAACAAGCACTCATTCAGCAACGGACAACCATGAAGGACACAAGCATGCAGCAGCTGAACCATCGGTCTGGACCTGTTCGATGCACCCCCATATTAAACAGGATAAACCCGGCCTATGCCCCATCTGTGCCATGGATCTGATTCCTCTCACGTCCATGCCATCCGATGGTGATGATGCGGATCCCAATGAAATAGTCATGACTGAAGCTGCAGCTAAACTGGCTGCCGTTCAAACCCTGATTGTTTCCAGGGGAACACCGCATAAATCCATCTACCTGCAAGGTAAAGTACATGCTGATGAACGCAACATTTCGGAATTAACCGCACGTTTTGGAGGCCGCATAGAGAAATTATTTATCAATTTCACCGGTCAAAATGTACGAAAAGGGCAAAAGCTAGCCACTATTTACTCGCCTGGTTTAGTCACTGCACAGCGCGAATTACTGGAAGCCATTGCTTTTAAAGAGAGTCGGACGTCATTGTATGCAGCTGCCCGTGGTAAACTCAAATTGTGGGACTTGACCGATCAGCAGATTGACAACATCGAGCAAAAAGGAGAGCCCGAAGTCTATTTCGATGTCTTATCGCCCATTGCAGGAACCGTGACCATGCGTCATGTAGCCATTGGTGATTACCTGAAAGAAGGAATGCCGCTTTTTAAAGTCGTTGATCTGACTAAGGTATGGGTACTATTTGATGCCTATGAAAGTGACCTGCCCTGGATCAAATCAGGTGATAAAATAGACTTCACCATTCAAGCCCTACCAGGTCAAAACTTCACGGCTAAAGTCAGCTTCATTGATCCCTTTTTAAATGCTAAAACAAGAGTAGCTAAAGTGCGGGTTGAAGTGGAAAACCCCCAACTAACCCTTAAACCGGAAATGTTCACCACCGGTCTGTTGGAATCCAAAATAGCTGAAAATTCGGATGAAATATTAATCCCCAAATCAGCCATTCTGTGGACCGGTAAAAGATCTGTGGTGTATATTAAGGTTCCCAACCGGGAAACACCTTCATTCTTATACCGGGAAGTGGTTTTAGGGCCTGAAGCCGGTGCATTCTTTGTGGTCGCTGAAGGGCTTTCGGTGGGTGAAGAGATTGCCACAAACGGCGTCTTTAAGATTGATGCGGCTGCTCAATTGATTGGCTTACCCAGCATGATGAATCCGGGAGGCGGAGCTGGTTCAACTGGTCATCATCACGGTGATATGGAAAGTCCAATGGGACAAACACACGGTGAGCATACTTCAGTAAAAGTAGCCGGGAACTGTGAAATGTGTAAAGACCGGATTGAGAAAGCAGCTAAATCGGTAGCGGGGGTCTCTTCCGCCAGCTGGGAGGCAGAAACCCAAACACTGCATTTGAATTTTGATCCCCAAAAGACCAATGTGGATGCTATTCAGAAAGCTGTGGCTGAAGCTGGCCACGATACGGAAAAATACAAAGCCCCCAATGCCATTTATGAGGAATTACCCGGCTGTTGTCTGTATGAACGGTTGGATTATGCTGAATCAGTGATCGCTAAAACGAAGCATGCCTCGGTGAAAGTAGCAGGCAACTGTGGTATGTGTAAAGAGCGAATTGAGAAAGCTGCCCTATCTGTTGATGGCGTTTCATCTGCAAACTGGGAGGTGGCGGATCAACTGTTACACCTGGATTATGACATGCAAAAAACCAATAGTGACGCCATTCAAAAAGCAATAGCTGATGTGGGACATGATACTGAAAAATATAAGGCGATGGATGCAGTTTACAATGAATTACATGGCTGTTGTCAATACGAAAGACTAAACGATTAGTATTTATCCATTAAATAAACTAGCAGCAGTTAATTTCTAAGACTCTATCATAATAAAGGGTTGAACTCCTCCAGAGTTCTTGATTACGCTTTATTTCAAAATCTAATAATAAGAAAACAAAAATAATAGAAGTAACTTTTGATCAATCAAAAACAGATGTCCACAAGGTCCACATGGCAATTGCCAAAGTGGGACATGACACCGAAATGCACAAAGCCACGGATGAAGATTACAACAAACTTGCAAACTGTTGTAAATATGAGCGGTCTAAAGCTAAAAAGAAGTCATCAAGCCATGAAGGTCATAACCATTCTCATTAATGAAGGTATTAAAGGGTTGCTGGATAAAACCAGCATCCCTTTATAACATTTGATTGCAACAGATTTTTTACGATAGGCTAAAAAATGAGGTATTCTATTCTCCAATCACTCAAAAGAATCCACCAATGAATAGATCTTTAAATCCTCTATTTTAAAATCCTGGGGACCGTCCATAAATAGGACTTTTACTGGTTTACCCGGGATGAGATCAAAGAAATTGTTGGAGAAGAACCCTTTACCATCCTCTGTAGATAAAAACACATCTTTGGCAAATACATCACTTGAAAAAGACAATTCCAGTCCTTTCTCCGTTTTTACTTTATCAACGGTTACGGTTGAAGGGCTTAATTGTAAATTCTTTGGCACATCGAAAAAATAGTGGTTACGCGCAATAATGGCTCCATCTTGCTTAACGATTGCCTCTAAAAATACTGCTTGTTGGCTTCGACCCGCCAATAACCTGGCTACATCCATCCGTTGATAGATACCACTGGTATTCGCCTGCATAGTTATATCCTCTTCTGATTTAGTCACCACCTTTCCGGCAAAGTCATATAGCGTTAATTCCAACTTTGCTTCAACAGCTTCTAAGCGATCTGAAACAACATATACATCCAAGGTGTCATTCTTTACAAACGGCGAAACTAACACCTCTTTATACAACTCCCTGGTTTTATAATGCAATGCTTTCCACTTACCATAACAATCCACACTGGCCCAGGAGGTCACCGGATAACAATCATTTATCTGCCAATACAAAGTCCCCATACAATGCGGCATGGCGCGACGATGCGCTTCAAACGCAATACCCATACCATAAGCTTGTTGAATCTGGCTGACATATAAATAAGCTTCAAAATCTTTGGGTTTGTTATAATACCACTCCATGTACTTATCGATCACCGGATATCCAATGCGGTGCTTCTGATGAGCCAACATCACTTTTGAATTGATCGCCTGATCTTCGGGAAGCGTAAACTTTTGTATGGAACTCATTTCAGGACAGCCCTGAAAGCCATATTCACTCATAAAACGCCCAATGGCTTCTTTCTTTTGGAAATTTTCGAAGGGCTCCTGCGCATGCCAGATACCCCAATAATGCACATCCCCTTCCTTGTGCACCGGATATCCCCAGCCATGTAAAGGTGAAGATGGCCAATAGAACCGATCGCCATCATACTCACTCACCACTTCGGGTAGAAGCTGATGGAATAATTTCTCATAATCATTCCACACTTTCGCAGAATCCTTTTTTGTCAGCTTATTCGACCAGCCCCAGTCTTTCCAACCAATGTAGTTCTCATTATTACCACACCATAAGGCAATACAGGGATGATTTCTCAATCGCCTGACATTTTGAACCGCTTCATCCCTTACACTGGCTAAATAGGCTTCATCTCCGGGATACATTGAACAAGCAAACATAAAATCCTGCCAAACCAACAGTCCGTTTTCATCACACAAATCGTAGAAGATATCATTTTCATAAAAACCACCTCCCCACACTCTTAACATGTTCATATTGGCCGCTAAGGCATTGTCGATTACTGATTGATAATCTTTTTCATCAGGCCGGTTCAGAAACATATCCTGCGGAATATAATTGGCTCCTTTCATAAATACCGGAACGCCATTTAACTCAAAATGGAAACTCTTGCCGATAGAGTCCGGTTTTTGAACGAGTTGAATAGTGCGAAGGCCAATTTTTTCATTCACCTGATCGGCAATTGAGGATCCCAAACTTAATTGTCCTTGTAACTCGTACAAGAAAGCCTCGCCTAAGCCATGTGACCACCATCTTTTAGGGTTGTCGATGGAAAAAGGTACTTTAACAGTATTCAATCCTTTTTGAAGCTGAATGGTTTGCGCTACTTCTCTATTATTCGTCAGGCATGTGGTGGTAATTAAAGCATCCACTTGCTTATCTGCTTCAATTTCATAAATGCAGGTTAACTCCGCATTTGTATCACTTAGGTTATCCTGAACAACCTGAAGATTATTTATTTTTGCATTATTCCAGCCTTCTATTTTAATAGGTTTCCAAATGCCCGATGTGATAAAAACAGGACCCCAATCCCATCCAAAATGATAAGCCGGTTTGCGGGCATAAGCATAGGCATCATCCAAAGGAATCGCACTCTTGTCCTTCATTTGTTGAGTCACGCTAGCAGCCGAATTAAAAATAATTTTGATGCTATTAGCGCCTTTCTTCAGAAATGATTTTCCATCCAGTTCCCACGCCTTGAAAAAATTATCCGCCTGTAGTACCAAAGAGTCGTTAATGAATACATCTGCATAGGTATCTAAGCCTCCAATTTGAACACTGAGATTATCCATGTTATAGAGTTCATCAGCCACAGCAAAAGAAGCCGAATAAACCCAATCACGTTCGCCAATCCATTGCAAATCCTTTTCATTATTCCGGTAATAGGGATCAGGAATTTCTCCATTGGCCAATAGGTCCATGTGCACACTTCCAGGCACTTTAGCTTTTAATACTTTCGAACTATCTTTTTCATGAAAACGCCAGTTCGCATCGGATAGATCCATACTCCTTTTGGTTTTTTGTGAAGTACAAGCCCCTAATAATAGGGTACACAGAATGCCGGCCACAAATAAACGGCCAATTGATCTCAACATAATTACTTACTATTAAATGGTTTTAAATCTGACGGTACCGATGACTATACGCACTTGGCGTTTCGCCCTTTAAGGCTTTAAATTGTCGGTTAAAAAAAGAATGACTATTGAAACCACATTTTTCGCTAATCTGTGTAATGTTCAGATCCGCTTCCATTAATAATTCACAGGCATAACTGATGCGTACGTCCGTGAGATACTCCTGGAACGTTTTGGTGGTTCGTGATTTAAAGAAGCGACAAAAAGCGGTTTTACTCATACTGGCAATATCAGCCACCTCATCCAGCTTTATGTTACTTTGAAAATTTGTAGCCACATAGTCAAATACTTTATTCAATTTCTCTGAAGCCCCATCGTTAAATACTTTTTTATAAGAAGGCGAAATCAATAAAGACTGATCTTGTTTACGGGTCATCAAGTCAAGAATCGTTAAAAGACCCGATATCCGCCGGATACCTTTCAAATTGAGAATCTTCCACATCTCCGACACAATCCGTTCTTTGGTTTCTCCTGTAATTTTGATTCCTCTTTGACTGAGTACCAGTAATTGATTGATTTCGTTTAATTCAGGCATTAAGAAAAAACCTGCTCCAAAAACTTCCTTTTTAAACTGAATGACAATCACCTCAGCATTTAAATTTTTATTCCCCTGGTGATACATCTCGTCATTTTTCCAAACATGAGGTAGGTTGGCCCCAAGAAAAACCAGATCACCGGGATAAAAATTCTCAATGCTATCGCCGACAAAGCGCTTACCACTTCCCTGAACCGTATATATCAGTTCAAAATCGGGATGATAATGCCAAAGACTATCCATAAAAGGCAATACCGTGTGTTTCACCCGGAAAGAGTGCATGATGTTTGCCGATAAATATTCTTTTTGAGGTTTCATAGTAGTACAATATTAGCTCTATAAAACCAATGCCTAAAATAGTTGCTAATATTGTACTATAATTGGATAATTTTTAATGTAACGCGGACTTTCCATTTACTTGCAGTAATGCAACCGGGATTACCTCCTACATCGGCTTACACCATCACTGAACCCCAAAGTAGCGATTGCAATTCTCATACTTAACCTGTCCATCATCAACTTCAATATCTGGCGCATATAATCTGCCAAATTGATTAATTAGAAACGAATGTTTTTGTCAATCTCACTAATGAATTTACATGTTATCACTATTTAATTGATTATCCTGCTGAAGCGCTTTTACTTCATTTTTCAGCTCCTCCATTTTGGTGAGCATCTCACGCATCACCGGGTTGGAGGATGATGAATTGCGCAATTCCTCTTCACGTAGCCCGAATACTGTATCCAGGCGCCCCAGAACCAATGCAAACCCAATAAAAATGAGAAACAGCAGGGGAATGGAAACTAATAAGTTGTCGAAGATGAGAGTGCCCAAGGTACTGTCTTTATAGGCTTTTAGAAATACAAATCCAATCATCAGAAACTGTACGTAACCGATGTACATACGGGCCCGATCAATATAGATCTTCCAGCGAATCAAACTTTTTTTATTTGCTTTCATACCATTTTAATTTCAAACTGCACTGCTAGATGCCGATACATAATCAAAGGGACTTAAGAAGTGCAACGCACTTAAGGCGCATTTTGATTAGTAAACGGTATTAGTTGTGCCATTGATGGTAACATTTGTTATAAAATAATATTTTCTAATCAACTTTAACTGTAGCTTAGGATAAGTATATCATTAAAAAGTTAATGCCAGTGCAATCACTTTTAACCTTCAACCACGTTGTGGTTGTCCCACTGATGGTGATAACCCCTGCACTTCGTACAGGGTTATTCACGTTGAATCCATTTCAGGATTCATAAAAACCACGAATGTGGTTTAATTTGAATAGCCCCGAATGAAATTCGGGGTAAATGTTATGTATTTAAGGAACCCGGAAAGGGTTCAATTTATTAAATGCGATTGCCCTGAAGCTAATGCCCTCCATTCTTCCGTATATATTTTTGTGTCCACGGGCAATGTACCACACATTTAAAACAGGTCGTGCATTTATACACATCCACCACGCCATCTCTTGAGGTGGTGACATCCCACGCCTTCCCTTTGATGGCGTGGTCTGCACAAATTACCTGACAGATACCACATGCGCCACATTGCGCGCTCAATGGAACTTCTACCGAGTGCGTCGTGATGGGTGCATCCGTTAAAACGGTACACATACAAATGGCACTTCCATATTCAGGGGTGACCAGCAGGTTGTGTTTACCAATCCATCCCAGGCCTGCCAATCGTGCAATGGTTTTGTGCGGCAAGGGGGTGCTTTTGGTCTTTTCATTATAGAAGCCGGTTAAATAAATACTGTCTTCGGATTGTGAATAGGCCGGGTAGCCTTTCTGTGTGAGATAATGGGCCAAATAATCCGCCAGCTGGTCGGCCTGTAACTCTTTCAGATGAAACTCATCTTCATGTATCCGCTTACAACGAATCATTTCCCGCACATAATCACTGGTGTCCGTTACCTTTTGAAGATACTCCGGTGACAACACCAACCCGATCAAGATGGCAGACCGATAACCTTTCGTTTGGTCAATGGATAAGTGTGAAATATCAACGAAGCTAAGCCAATCGGCTCCCCTGTTTTTTAATTCCAATTCCAGTTCAGCATTTAATGACATGGGCATCTTTTTTCTGTTATTCAAGCCGCTTAAAACCATCACTTACAATCGTTACACAAAGCTGCACCAAGCAAACACTGAAGGATACCAAGAGAATATCTTATGCTTGGCTGTATTGATGAAACAATAACCCTCTGTGAAAGACCTTATGTTTTTTGCCTCAGCGAGCTCTGTGTAATTTTTCCATGCTTTTGAACCCAATATTCTACACCTTACTAATATTAAAGCACTCCTGATTTCTCACCTTTTTCAATCATTTGCCGATATTGACAAATATCCTCAATGGTGACCACTGTCATGCTCTGTTTCTCTGCAAAATCAATGATTTCCGGTAATCGGGCCATGGTCCCATCCTCATTGGTCAGTTCACACAAAACAGCCGTTTCTCCCAAACCAGCCAACTTAACCAAATCAATACTACCCTCGGTATGTCCTCTTCTTTCAAACACACCACCTACTTTGGCCGTTAATGGAAAAACATGTCCCGGGCTTGCCAAATCCATTGGTTGGGCGGTATCTGATATGGCCGTTTTAATGGTCTGTAGCCGGTCTTTAGCCGAAACACCGGTGGTGACACCACAACGGGCTTCAATAGAAACAGTAAATGCCGTTTGATTTTTACTCGTATTATCTTCAACCATCTGTTTTAATCCCAGCTGATCTCTTTTTTCAGTACTGAGGCACAAACAGACAATCCCACTACATTCCCGAATCATTAAAGCCATATCTTTTTCGGTCATGTTTTGCGCCGGAAAAATAATATCACCTTCATTTTCTCTATGCTCATCATCGACAAGCAAAATGCCCTTTCCGGAGTGTAATTTTGCAATGGCATTCTCTACTCTTTCCGAGTAATCCTTTCCAAATAATTCAATTGTTTTCATTTTTACCTTTCTAGTTTATCTTGGCGATAATCTTTCAGGGCAAAACACAAATCCCTATCAGCACTAAACAGTAGCACTGATAAAGTTTGATTGATTCTTCTCTCATCCAGACTTTAACTGTCGGTATTGGAATTTCACCAAATCAGTCCTTTT
>JAEINY010000155.1 GCA_016342595.1 Marinilabiliaceae bacterium | reverse complement strand
CGCTATCTTTATAAATTTGGGGCAAAGATAATAATAATGAATCTACCCATCTTTTTTTAGAAAGAGCCAAAAAAATGGATTGGCCATATTTTTTTCGATAAACATACATGCCTCATCTCCAAAAGTATCTGTAAGATAAGGCAAGGACAAATAATCAACTTTGGTGTAGTTTCTAATAATATTCGTCGCTTTCCCGGGAAGATAGAGAGAGCCTCCTCCTAGCATACCAAAAAAATCATCAAATCCTCTATTGCATGGGTAAAACTGCTTTTCTTCTCCTAAGTGCCATTTTTCGATCATTCCTGTTTTGTAACCTTCTCTCTTCAAGATTGAAGCTAAAGTTATCTCTGAAACCGGTATACCAAGTAATGCATCATCTGTGTTTGCATAATTATCACCCAAATTACATTCATGACCAAAACGTTGCTGATATCTACCTGTCAATAAACCTGCTCTTGAAGGACTGCATACAGACCCACTCACGTAACCATTCGTAAATGTCATCCCATTATTTGCAATGGCATCGATATGTGGCGTTTTACTTGTTATGCTTCCATTCATACTAAAGTCTGCATAACCGGCATCATCAGAAAACAAAATAATAACATTGGGAGACGCCTAATGCTTAGGCGGCTTATCCTGGCAATAACCAGACTGAACAACGAGTATTAGGAGAGAAAAAAATATGGATATTCGATCGTGTAACATTATTCTGTTTTAGGTAGTTTCTATAAAAAACAAAAGGGGGACAAGTCCCCTTTTGTTTTAATACTCTCACACTTTCCACCTAGTAATTAGGATTATTAGGCATCATAGCTGGCGTAGCATCCATGACACTTTGTGGAATCGGCCACAAATAGTGCTTACTCTCATCAAAGATGCGCGTTTCTACTTCGATTCGATCATCTGTCAGTGTCAGTGCGCCATCATTTGGATCAACAGTCCCTAAACGCGCTCCATACACTTTTCCATTCATGACCTCACTGCCAATTTTCCAGCGACAGATATCAAACCACCGCAATCCTTCCATTGCTAATTCAACACGACGCTCACGTCTCACTAATTCTCTTAACTTATCTACAGAAGCATAGTCTACTTGATTAACAGGAGGCATATTGCTTCTTTGGCGAATTAAATCGAGTGCATCATAAACCGAAGCATCAATATCATTATTTTCATTTTTTGATTCTGCATACATGAGCAATATTTCAGCATATCGAATCACAATACCATTCATACCCGTATCCCAAACATCGGGATAATCATTTAAATCATCAATATATTTACGCGGATAATAGCCTGTTTTAGATCTGCCATAAGGGGCGTAATAATCGCCATTAGGATCTGCAACATCGATAGAATTCAAATAGTTACTCCCATATAACGCCCCAGGACAAATGACTGTCGCTGCTAATCTCGGATCTCGCTTGGCATATGGATTATCGGGATTATAAATACTGGTAGGATCATCAATGGTCTTACCATCTGTACATTCATAGGCATCAACCAAAGCCTGAGTCGGATTAATAGAACTCCATCCACCTGAAGAGTTAGGAGGTAAAACACCTAATACCCAATTAGTCCCAATACTTTCTGCATACTGCACATCCAGCACCACTTCCTTATTATTTTCATTGGCAATTTTAAAAAGGCCACGATAATCATCGAACAATCCGTAATCAAGATCCATAATCTGTCCGCAAGTAATAGCACACTGGGCATAATCCCCCACAAAGATTTCCATCCGCGCTTTAAGCGCCAATACGGCTCCTTTTGTTATTCGGCCCACATCTGCACCAGAATATGACTTCGGCAAATCTTCACTAATATCGCTCAACTCATCAAGCACAAACTTTACCACATCAGCTTTAGGTGTTCGTGCTAAATTTGCTTCAGACGGGTTCAGAACATTTTTAACCAAAGGTACATCCCCATACAAGGTTACTTTTATGAAATATTCCCAGGCTCTAAGAAAACGCACCTCTGCAGTTAACCGATTCCGAAGATCTTCATCCATGACTGGCCTGTCAATATTTTCCAGGAAACTATTACACCGGGTAATGTTACCATAACCCATAAAACTGCTGCCTGTATTACTTGGTGAGGCCAATCCTGTTGCCTGTACCTGGAAACCTTCCCATGGATACGGATTGTAAGCATTATCGGAGGCACAATCGAAGTAAGGTATATAATAAATATCCCACCATGAGCTATAACAACCATTTGCCGCAGCAATGGCATCTTTCTCATTGTTCCAGAATGTTTCATTGGATATTTTATCCAGAGGATTTCTATCTAAAAAGTCTTCACTGCAAGACGATAAGTATAGTAAAGTCACTAATATTAAACTGATTCTTCTCATAATAATGTCTTTTAGAAGGTTACTTTCAATCCAATAGAATTGGTTTTAACTTGAGGATAATAGGCTCTTGCACCAGCCGGTGCTTCCGGATCAAATCCGTTTGGCAGCTTCGTGAAAGTCAAAAGATTCTGACCACTATAATAAATCTTAAGCTTCTGAATCCCCACATAATTACATAAACTCTCTGGCAGGTTATACCCAACCATTAGGTTTTTCAACCGTAAATAGGATGCATCTTTTACCCAAAAAGAAGAGGGATTTGTTTCAGAATCATTCACTAACCAGGTACTTAATGGTCTTGGGAAATTGCCATCCGGGTTTGTTACAAGATCGTAGGAATCACTGAAGAGAGTTGTTGGCTTTGTTGTATTACCTTGCAATCTTCCGATGGATTCATTCTTCATATAACCATTAACACTTGCTGCTCCCTGAAAAAATAACTGTACATCAAATCCTTTCCATGAGGCATTGAGGGTCGTCCCAAAGGTCCAGGCCGGCGTCCAACTTCCTAAGTACTCCCGATCCTCTGCATTAATAACACCATCATCGTTTGTATCTCGGTATTTTATATCACCAAGACCGGCCTGAGTTTGACTTATTACAGCACTGTTATCCAAATCATCCTGTGATCGGAACAGGCCTTCTGCAATGTAGCCACCAAAAGCATTTATTGGATATCCTTCCTGTAAGAAGCTATAATTGTTACTCCAGATACGAGATCCGTCATTCTGCAGATCAGTCACTTCGTTTTTATTATATGCGGCATTAGCCAGGATATCAAAATTCCAATCTCCTTTAACCAGTTTATACCCCAATTGGATTTCAACACCTTTATTCAATACTTCACCTACGTTTTGATACGGACTAGTTAATCCTGTAGGTGCTGGCACTGGCAACCTTAATAATATATCTGACGTAATTCGTTCATAATAATCCGCTGAAAAAGTTAATTTATTATCAAACAACCCCGCATCAATTCCAATGTTCGTGGTCGTTGAAATTTCCCACTTAATATCACTATTAACACCTTCCATAAGGGCGACACCGGGCACTACAGTACCTCCCAATCGATAATCAGCCACTGATAACATTTGCTGATAAGGGTAATATCCATTAAGCTCGTTCGGTATTCCAATATTCTGATTACCCAATTGTCCCCATCCGGCACGAATTTTTAAATTCGTTACCACCTCACGAAGTCCATCCATAAACGACTCATTTATAAGTCGCCAACCTGCTGAAAAAAGAAGGAAAGGTACCCCAGCGATTATTCGCTGAAAAACGCGATGTACCATCACGTCTTATATTCGCCTCCAACAGATACTTATCATTAAAAGCATATGATAAACGGCCAAAATAGGACTGAAGCGCATATTCGTAAGCTGATCCTTCCGCAACTTGCCCATCAGCCGATCCTGCATTAATCTCCCATAATTCATTATTTAAAAAATCTTTCCGATAGGAACTATTCCAATCAGTCCTTGTCATTTCTTGAGAATAACCTGCCAATACACTTATGCTATGAGCTCCAAATGTACGATTATAGGTAAGCAGTGTTTGCAAATTAAGCAATTGCTGATCTTGCCTTTTATCATACTGACTATTTGGCCCTTGATAAAGCGTTGGATCACCTGTTTTCCAATTATTATATTGAATATCTTTTATAAACTTCTCATCAGAGGAACCAGTATATTCATAACCTATAATTTCCTCTATTTTCAATCCCTTCATTATATCATACCCTATTCGACCGATACCTCTGGTCTTTCTGTATTTTTCATTCCTAACTGCCCCCAGGTCCATCCAGGCAATTGGATTACCATCAGCAATATACCCATACTCACCTGTGGAATATTTATAAGGGACGAAAGGTGCGATCCTATTCACCTGCCTAATTATCTGGTACATATCACCTGTATAAGGATTGGTTGGTTCTTTCGTTACCCCATGAGAAAATGACATATTTAATGCAACCGTAAACTTTTTATAAGATGAGGTTATATTCGCTCTGGCATTGTAACGTGTATAATTGGTATGATCAATAACACCGTCCTGATCAAGAACCCCCATGGAAATCATATATGTGGAATTATCAGATCCTCCACTTAACTCAGCTCTATGGCTTTGTTGAAAACCACTTTTTTTATATAATAAACCCAACCAATCCGTATTTGGGTAATTATCAGGGTCACTGCCATTTCTGAATTTTTCAATCTCCTCCTGGCTATAAGCAGCTTCCTGACCTTGATTAAGTCGTGCCGTATTATACAATCCTGCATATTCCCATGATGGTAAATACTCGAGCAGATCTGTTGGTTGTTGCCACCCAACATTGCCATCATATTTGAGGGTGGGCTCTTTTTTAGATCCTTTTTTAGTGGTGATTAAGACCACGCCATTAGACGCACGAGATCCATAAATAGCGGCTGATGCAGCATCTTTTAAAACTGATATTGATGCGATATCATTCGGATCAATATCATTCATACCACCAACAACCATTCCATCGACAACATACATTGGGTTGGCATTATTCAATGTTCCGATCCCTCTAATTCTAATGGATCCCATATCTTTACCTGGCTGCCCACTGTTTTGAATAATGGTAGCACCTGGCATCAACCCCTGCAAAGCATTTGTCACGTTAGTAACTGGACGATTTTCCAGGGCTTCTGTCGAGATGGCAGCAACCGCACCAGTAACATTGACCTTTTTCTGCGTTCCATAACCAACCACCACCACTTCGTCTAAACCGGTTACTTCTTCCTGTAAAATAATATCAATGTTTTGACGCCCGTTAAGGTTAACTTCTTGCGTATCGAATCCAATAAACGAGAAGATCAACACAGCATCTGAGGAACTAACGTTTATGGAGTAGGCACCATTTACACCAGTAATAACGCCATTCGTTACATTCTCCTTTTCAAAAACATTCACCCCTGGTAAGGTTTCTCCTTGTTCATTAACGACCGTTCCCGATACAGCAAATTGTTGCGTTAAAATTTCATTTGACCTTTTAGCTACGCCTGGTATTTCCTCGCCATGAGCTTCAGACAGAAGGGGAAGATTGCTGGATGCCACTAGCTGCGTCGTTCCACATAACATCAATATCAGGCTGAGTTTTCTTGCTAATGGTGATCTCAATAAATAGTGCATCTGTGCACTTCTTTTCTTTTTGATTTTTTCCATGATTTTAGGTTAAAAAATTTACCTTGTTTAATTAGATTTTTTTTTAGAGTGCGAACTGAATAATAAAGTTCTGTGGGCATGGGTAATTCTGTTTCCACATTTTTTTGATTTCAACCAAGGAATTCATTACTCCTTCGTCTTTTGTGCATATTGAGTAGTTTTACAAATTTCTCATGCCTCATAGATATAGGCGCATACTACTCTCAACTAGAATACCTTTGTCATAAACTTGCACTATATTTTCAACCTATGCTTCATTCATCATATTCGTTGTTAACCCTGTACAACAATACCATTTTATAATACTATATTGACCTACCGTTAGACATTGAGAAAACTAAACTGTATGCAAGCGCATTATCATAAATTACCAGAGCAATTTCACCAATCCGTTTCTGTACGTAAAGACATCCGGCCTTATTTCTTAGACAAATGGCACTATCATTCGAAACTTGAACTTGTCTATATCATAAGAGGCAAAGGAACCCGCTTTATTGGGGATGATATATCAGGATTTAAAGATGGAGATTTGGTACTATTAGGTACTCATCTACCCCATGTATGGAAAAGTAAGGATAAATACTTTGAAAAAAAAAACGTCAAGACTGTTGAAGCTATTATCTTACATTTTCCACAGAAAATGGGAATTAACAATTTATTTGATCTTCCAGAGATGAATGCCATTAAAAATCTGATTGAACAATCCCACTTAGGCCTTCACTTTGATATTCCTGAGTTTCATCCGGTCAAAAAATCGCTAAAAAAAATGGTGAATCAATCTCCATTCGATCGTATTCTCACACTATTATCAATATTGCAACGACTGGCTACAGAAGAAGGAATCAAACAATCGCTTTCAAAAACGCCCTTTGCCGATCATTATCAAAGTCACCAATCTAAAAGAGTAGATCGTATCTATAATCACATACTCCATCATTTTGACAAAGAGATTAAACTGGAACACTTAGCTTCAATTGCTAATATGACACCAGCCTCCTTGTGCCGTTTTTTTAAGCAAAAAACCAAAAAATCATTGAGTGAATTCACTAATGAAGTACGCATAGGTTTTGCTTGCAAGCTGATCATTGAAGATAAACTAAGTATATCAGACATCTGCTTTAGATGTGGCTATAATAGTTTATCATACTTCAACAGGCAATTCAAGAAAATAACCGGAATGGCTCCCACATTGTATCAGAAGAAAAGTAGCAGCTCAACTTCTATTGAATAAGTAGCATACAGGCTAATTGGAACGTTTTTCTTATCCTTACAAAACGAACACCTGACAGGTACCATAATACATTATCGAGAACCAAACCAGTAATGAATATTTCCCGTTAGCTTTCATAATATTTAAACTAACGGGCATGTACATGTCGGGATTCATGAAAAATTATCGAGCTGTAGTTCAATTCCCATCTCTAAACCTGTAATCTCTGCCAATCCTTTCAATCTTCCGATCAATGGGTAACCGGGATTGTGATTCGCATTAAAATCATGCAACATACGATGTCCATGGTCCACCCGCATTGGCATTCTAAAATCCATACGACCCGAATTTTTCCTGCTTTTCTGTTCCAACAATAATTCCCTCACAACTTCAGCCAGGTTTGCTCTTCCCTTCAGATGCTCTGCTTCATAGAAGTCACCATTTTCACGCAGTTCCGTACTTCTCAAATGGACAAAATACACTCTTTCGACAAGAGATTTGATCATTTCCGTCAAATTGTTATGAGCCCCGGCACTTAGCGAACCCGCACAAAAAGTAAGACCATTGGCAGGACTATCTACAGCATCCAGTATCCAGCAGATGTCTTCATATGAGCCGACTATTCTGGGCAATCCCAGGACTTTCATTGGTGGATCATCAGGATGAATGCACATGTTGATCCCTACCTTCTCTGCTACCGGAATTATGGCCTCCAGAAAATGCTTCAGGTTATGACGTAATCCAGATTCATCTATATGGTCATACTTCTTAAGTAACCCTTTAAATAACTCAATGGCCTGATTGGGATCATCTGCAGTAATGCCGTCAATGAATCCCTGTGTTTTTATGATAACAGTATCAACGAGCCTTTCTTTCTCCAGGGATGACATGGAAAGAAACCGACTTTTTGCTTTTTCCACAATTTCCTCAGGATAATCTTCTTCAGCCCCCACCCGATTCAGTATATATCTATCAAAAACCACAAACTCTACAAAATCGAAATACAGAGATTCTGCACCATTATCCAGTTTATGATGCAGATCCGTCCGGATCCAGTCAATGACCGGCATAAAGTTGTAACAAATCGTATCAATACCGCATTTTCCCAGATTAATAAGACTCTCTTTGTAATTTTCAATCAACCGATCCCTATCCGGTCCTCCATACTTAATCTCTTCATGAACCGGGAGGCTCTCTACTACAGACCAACGCATGCCATGCTGTTCAATTTCCGTTTTTACACGATTGATCTCCTCACAACTCCACACCTCTCCATTGGGAATATGATGCAGGGCCGTCACAATACCCTCAACCCCTATCTGCCGGATTTCACCCAATGAAATAGAATCATTGGCCCCAAACCAACGCCATGTTTTTTCAAGCATCTTATTTTATTTGACATTAACTTTTAACAATCTAAAAACAAGCACATCACCATTAATCATTAACAACTAATAATTATAGATTAAACCCCACTAAAGGAAGAAAAACCGCCATCAATTGGCAGAATCACTCCAGTAATGAAACTTGCAGCATCAGAACACAGGAATTGAATGGCTCCATTAAGTTCATCGATATTTCCAAAGCGTCGCATAGGCGTGCGGGCAATAACTTTTTCGCTTCGTTCGGTTAAAGACCCATCCTCATTCAATAACACTTTTCTGTTCTGATCACCAATAAAGAAACCTGGTGCAATGGCATTGACACGGACGCCTTCTCCAAATTTCAGGGCCATCTCTGATGCCAGCCACTGGGTGAAAATATTGATCCCCGTTTTGGCGACTGAATACCCGGGCACACGTGTAATAGCAGAATAAGTAGCCATGGAAGAGATGTTAATAATGCTTCCTTTTTTTTGATCAGCCATAGACTTCCCAAAGACCATACTCGGCAGAACCGAACCGTTCAGGTTAAGATCCGTCACTTTCTGAAAATCTTCCATCTTCATGTCGAAAAATGTCTGATCCGGATCCAGAGTAGCACCGGGGATATTCCCTCCTGCCGTATTCACAAGGATATCGATGCGACCCCATTTTTCAAGAATTTCCCGGTTCACTTGTTCCAGATTTTCTTTATCCAGTACATTGGCTATAAAACCGGCTGCTTCACCACTCAGGTTTTGAAGTTCGTCAATTCTATTATCCAATTGTTCCTGACGGATATCCAATACTGCCACTTTTACTCCTGCTTTTACCAGGCTTTTACTGATATTGCCGCCTAATACACCACCACCTCCGGTTACGACGGCTACTTTTCCTATAAGACTAAACAGATTTTGATTCATTTCTTACTTTGTATTTATTATTCACAAAAGTATTTTGCACCACTTCCCCAATCAAGTATTTTCCTCGTGATTAGTTGTGATATTTTCACACGAAACTGAATATTTAAATTAAGACCCCTGATTTCTTTTTATAAAGAAATCAGGGGTCTCACAAATGACTTACATCGAATTACTCTTTTATTTGGGGTTTATCTTTCGTGTATTTCAGGAATTTGTAAAATCCCTTCTGTGGCCCCGACCTATCAATAATGTGGTTGAAGTTCAGATCGGCAATTTTTTTCTCCGGTGCTTTCCAACTGAATGTGGTCTCTGTTTCTTCATTGTCAATGTTGTTAATAGAAAGTGTCCTTGAATAGATCCTTACCTGATCCACACCGTTTCGTAATGAATTGGCAGTCACCGGAGCTATTTTCATGTCACCGTTTCCTGTTTTTCTTCTTCTGCCGATGCGTGTCTCACCTATTATTTTTCCATTTACGGAGAACTCCATATTTTTTCCGTCATAGGAAACAGCAGCCTGGTTTAGCGCATCGTCAATCAGTACATCCTTAGAAGTAATCGCAAATCGCCCCTCTTTACCTCCACCGATATTCATAATACCGGTAATCTGTTTCCCTTCAACCACCAATCCGATAAAACCATCATCATTTTGGTCTCCGTTTTTAGACAATACCCATCGTTGTTCGGTCCATCCCTGCAGGTTCAAAAAACCACTCACCATCTCGAAATCCACCACAACCGTCATCTCCGGAGCTTCCATACCCTTTTGATGTTTCAAAACCGGACGTTCCACCATCAGATTAAAATTGTTGTCTATCCACTGATGATCTTCCGGTGTATTTTTATTGAAGCTGGCCACTTTACCGCTTATTTTTCCTACCACATTCTGTTCAATCCGGATGTTATTACTGTGCTCGTCAAATCCCATGGCATCCACCACACCATGCACCCCGTCTCCTTTTGCAATTTGGTCCATATAATTCTCAAAATAAGCCGTCCCTTCACAATTCCCCAATGAGTAGATACCCGCTGCATCACCCAAAGCCTGGGCCACATGATGGATATAGTTATTGGCTATCCGGTTCGATTTGGTATAATTAAAACCTCCTCCCCAGGTCCATCCGGTACTCACACCAGTATAACTGATATCACTGATTTCGTTGTGAGAAATGGTATTGTGATGCCCCTGGGCAATCCATACCCCTACAGCAGCAGGATGCACATTTCCAGCTGAATGAATATAACAGTTAGAAATGGTATTGTGTGAGGGAGCATCCGCTTTTGGCACCCCTGCTTTATCCACCTCCCTGATAGGAAAACCTATGTAGACACCGCCGCCGCCCATGTCGTACATTTCACAGGCATTAAATACAACTTCACTGCTGCCTTTTCCTATTGTCACCGCATTTGACCCAAAATGGTTAAAACGGCACTGCTCAAAATGAATATTTTCACTATACTCTAATAGCACTCCCTGCCCACAACGGGGAGAGGCCTGCGAATCGGTATAACCAGGACGTGGATGATCGGGAAATTCAGGTAATCCTTTTTGAATCTCCTGTGGCCAGTTGGGGGTAATATCATAAATACCCAGTTTATAACCGACATATTTGAAATTGATATTTCTTAATTCAACAGACTCAACAGGATTGTCCACAGCTCCATTAAACAACAGGACAGAAGTCAAATAAGGGGCATGGATATCCATTTTGCGGGGGTCCTGCCCATCATGCGTCAAGTAGTGCAGCTGTCCTTTTTTTCCATCCAGATACCACTCGCCAGGCATATCCAATGCTTCCGGGATATTTTCGATGCAATAGCGCATGTGCCCCCCAAATGTTCCCACCGGATACCGGCAGGGAGAATTGAAATACACATCCTTTTTATCACTATCTATCGCTCTGATCGTTTGCCATGAGCTTTCCCAGCTATGGTAGGTAAGAATCTCTGCCTCCTGCCAGTTTTCCCACTGACGGATGTCGTTACCACTAAAACTAAAACCGCATCGACTTCCCCAGTAATTGGCCGGATCTTCCTGTTTCATTTTAGCATCCCAGGTATATTTCCTGATTGTTTGCTTATATTTCGAAAGGGGTCCGGCTGTTTTCAGGAATCCCTCATTCGGTGTTCTTGCACGCGTCAACCGTTGATCTCCGGCAAAAAGCTGACGAAAATACCAATTCCCTTTTTTTACTTCAGGAAGGTCAGCAATCCAATGATTTTCGCCATTCTTTCGCCAAGAAGTGATGGCCCTTCCGCCGCTAAAAGTGACCTTCTCTTTTCCGTTAGCCTTTATCACCAGGGGTGCCTCTTTGCTTCCCGACATATCCGGTGTAAACACCAAAGGTTCATTTAACTCATAATGACCACCGCGAATCACTATTTCTAACTGACCCTTTTGGGGGCTATCTTTCAGAACTTCCAATGCTTTATTCACACTCGCCAAAGGAGAGTTTTTGGTTCCCGACCCGGAATCATCACCATCAGGTGCTACATATATTTTATTGGTCTGGCTAAACACCCTAACCGGACAACCAACCAATAGGATTCCAAGAATGATGAATGCTATTTTATAAGATATTGTCTTCATTTATTTAGTTTTAAGATACAATCCCGTATTTCCCTTTTCCAATAATGGCATTAACTGTTTCACAATTTCAGGTTTTTCTATAGCCACATTCACCGATTCATATGGATCATTCAGGTGATCATATAACTCTATTACCGGCTCTTCCTTTCTAAAATACTTTGTTAAGCGATACTTGTCTGTACGTACCGACAGGCCATTTCTGAAATAACTATATGCCACCTTATCTTTACCTGCCGAAGGATTTTCAAGCAGGGAAACCAGGCTTTCACCATCCAGTTTTACCGGAGCTTCCACTCCACACAGCTCCATTAAAGTGGGATACAAATCAAGGGACTCTACAATGGCATCTGTTCCTATCCCTTTTTTAACCAGATCAGGTGTTTTAATGATAAAAGCACTGCGCAAAGCATTTTCAAAAATGGTATGTTTACCCCATACGAGCTGGTCACCCAAATGCCATCCGTGATCACCCCATACCACCACAATCGTATTTTTATCCAAATCCTGACGTTTCAACTCATCCAGCACTTTACCGATCTGAGCATCCACATAACTAACGCTGGCAAAGTAAGCATGCCTTAATTTTGCGGCATACGCATCAGAGATCGGTCCATCAAGCCCTCCTTTTTCGTCTGTTAAGCGGTATCCGTTCAGTTCGCCACTGCCATGCAAACTCTTTTTATTCACATTGGCCGGAACAAAAGGAGTTGGAGAAAGCGGAATTTCAGCACGGTCATATAGATCCCAATACTTTTTAGGCGCATTAAATGGCAGGTGAGGCTTAAAAAAACCTACACCCAGAAAGAAAGGCTCTCCTTTTTCTTTAAGTTCCTTTAATTTTTCAACCGCCAGGTTGGCAGTCAATCCATCAGGATAACCTTCATCCAGCACATCAGCGCACTCGTATGGTTTTACCTGACGATTCATACTCTGGCGATTTTCGCCATCGGCATAACCAAAAAAGGCATTCCACCCGGTTTCCCACTTTCCGGGATCAAACAACATCTCATCCCAACTATGAGGCAATTCCCTTTTTGTCCCTACACTATCTGTGTATCCATACAATAAACCATCGACGTGATGGCTTATTTTCCCGATCCCAACAGTGTAATAGCCATTCCGTTTCAAGTGATGGATAAATGATTCCGGGTTCTCTCCTTCTGGTAAGCCAGATGTCAATGTGTGCGTGGCCTCATTACTCAGATGGGTAGTGCTTGTTGGTCGCATTCCTGTCAGCAGGCTATGGCGGGATGCTCCACAGGTGGGTATCTGAACAAAATGATTTTTAAACAAACGCCCTTTGGCCGCCAAGCCATCCAGGTTAGGACTTTGAATAATACTACTTCCATAACATCCCAGTTCGGGTCGTAAATCATCCACTGCAATGAATAACACATTAGGTTTCTTTTCCTCGTGACAAGCTACTAATCCACAAATCAATATGCACAACGTTACTATTACAAATAAATATCCTCTTCGGTATATCATTGGCCCTTTTCTATTTGATTTGCATATTTTCTTACTGCCTTATCCATTCCTTCATCTGAATGTAGCTCTTTGTAATGGTTATTGAATCCATAAGGAAGGTATAGGGAAGCACACTGCTCGTTATTCTTTTTTAAAACTTTAAATTCTTTCCAGAGTTGCTCATATTTTTGAGAAGCCTTCCTGATTACTTCTTTTTCATATTTGCCCGATTTCTCTCCCTCTAAACCTTTCAACATCACGATCCAGGCCTGCTGAATAATATCGTATTTTATCCTGCCGTATGTACATGACACCCGTAAATAATCTCTGAATTTTTCATCCCCGGAAGTTATGGAAGCTGCTAATTGTTCAATTTCATTCCAGAAAGCCACTGCCTGGGCTTTTTCAGTCAAAATTTCATCAACCAATCCGTTATCCACAATTTCGAAAAACTCTTTATTAGTCTTGCCCCAGGCTTCATCGGTATGATCATTAAACTCAGGTGCTGTAAGTCCACCCATAAAATGATCGCGTATCCACCAGGGGTTGATTTTGGTGATTTTACTGCTACGACCTAAGAAAACACCCCTATTGGAAAGGAGTGCAATTTTTCTGAATGCAGCGGCATCCTTTTTTGATAATCCAAGAAGCCGCGTGTATTTTTCAAATATTTCCACCTCATCCAATTTGCGATTTTGTGCCCATTGACTCAATACAAAAGCATTCAAGTCACACCAAAGCTCATTGGAGATATAAGGTCCTTTCCATCCGCCACCGCGCGACCAGGTCCAAACACCTTTGAAATTAGGATTTGACTTCAGATCACTGAGACTTTTTAGACCTTCCATCCCTTGGTACTCTTCAAATCCATTAATAACCGCCTCAGCTATATAATTAGGATGTGCCCCCTTTCCTTCGTATTCACGCTGACATTGTACTTCAACAATTTGCTGATGTTTGCCAATCCCTAATGTTGGATTGAATGGAAATGTGCGAAGAAAATCACCTTTGGTGTGTTTAATCGAGAACACCAGGTTATCGTGAGGTTCCACTTGATCCGTTATGGCCAGATAAACGTCTGGTTCAGTATGGAACCAGCCAAAATCCCAGGTGCGATAGAAGAGCTTTTTATTCCGTTTCACACAAATTTCTTCACGCAAAATATTCAGCAACTTCACATGATCTTTAACCCCTTCTTCACCTTGACGTACCGGTTTCCCTCCCATATGAAAAGGCGTGTCATGCAAATAGGTCTCGCCAAAGCGAAGTACCAGACCGTCCAGTGAAGGAAAACGCTCAAAGATGCCCTCTATCTGTGCCTTCACCAGTTTCTGAATCATTTCTGATTGGATATTGGGCTTACGCACATTTTTCACAGAACCTCCATACCCGTGAAGGTTGGTTTCCTGCAATCCCATCTCTTTACCATACTTTTTCCAAAGAGACTGAGGAGCCACAAAAATATCAGTAAAGGCATATACATTCATTCCTGCAGCATCACACACTTTGAGCTTTTTTTCAATCATCGCAGCGCGCTCTTCAATCCATCTTCGCTCTTCAC
The DNA here is from genome assembly GCA_016342595.1 of Marinilabiliaceae bacterium. Classification (GTDB taxonomy): domain Bacteria; phylum Bacteroidota; class Bacteroidia; order Bacteroidales; family Marinilabiliaceae; genus JAEINY01. Next base: position 438 of record JAEINY010000155.1, on the reverse strand, counting down.
TTCCCTGTGGGACAATCCCCTTCTCAAAATTATCGTAGGTTATGGCGCAGTTAATATACCATTGGGGTACCATCCCGTTGTAACCTCTCGCCCCCACAAAAGCAGGATCGGTATATTGAGAAACAGTGGCTGCCTCACCGGGATTATTGTGTACCATATCCAGTATATAAGGAAGATTATTATTCCCACCTTCCTCATCATTTTTTGCACCGTTAAAAGAGCATGCAAATTGACTTAAAATCAACACTAAGTAAAAGGTAATCCGTACTTTCATTTTAAATTTTCATTAATTTTTTGACAGCCTTATAGCCTATCCTCTTATCAAAACCAATTATATCTTTAGAATCATACCACTGTAACATCAGTAGAGTAGAATGGTGGGAGCACAAATACTCCCCCATCCCCTCGTCAAACCGTACGTGCGGTTTTCCCGCATAC
>JAEINY010000154.1 GCA_016342595.1 Marinilabiliaceae bacterium | reverse complement strand
GCAAGTGTGCTGGTATTTACTGTTCCTGATTTTGGACCAGAGGGTAAGGTGATCTATGCTTACGCAACTTATATAACTCTAATGCTTCTGTTTACAGCTACTAATATCCCTTATGGATCGTTGACAGGTGTAATGACAAGTGATCCTGGAGAAAGAGCTTCAATTAATGCCACACGTTTTATGTTTGCGACAGGCGGTGGTTTAATTGTGACTTCACTGGTATTGCCTATGACAAAACTTTGGGAAAATCCTGCTATAGGCTATCGCAATGCCATGATATTAATGGCTCTATTGTCAGTCGTTTTATTTGTGATTTGTTTTGCTACAACTAAGGAAAGAGTTAAGGGGGTTGAAGTAAAGGGTGTTAAGCGAAGTATATTAAAAGATCTGGTGTTAGTGTTTAAAAATGATCAATATCGATTGGTTGCTTTAGCTACTCTTTTAATGGTTTCGGCCCAGACCATTAAAAATACTACACAGCTTTATTATATAACAATATATGTAGAAGATGCCGTAAAGTATTCGGCATTGTTTTTATCTATTTGGATGGTAGGAGGTATGATAGGTGCTCAATTGGCTAGCAAGGTTCTTGAGCTTATGGATAAGAAGAGAGCTTATGTATTGTTGTTATATATCTGTGCAGGTCTATCGGCTTTATCCTGGGGTACTGGTAACAGCAATATTGTGCTGATTCTGATTTTACAATTTTTTGTAGGATTTTTTAATCAGATGATTGCTCCAATTTGGTTCACATTTACTGCAGACTCAGTTGATTATGGAGAGTTGAGATTTAAAAGACGCATGGATGGTTTAACCTTATCATTTACCTTATTTGCATTAAAATTGGGTCTTTCTGTTGGTGGAGCAATAGCATTAACAATTATGGGATATTATGGATACAAGAGTGGAGGAGTAGGACAATCAGAGGAAGCGATTCAGGGTATTTTATTTGTATTTTCTATTGTGCCTGCTATTGCATTTATAGCGACCGCTATAGTTGTGAGTTTCTTCAAATTAAACAGTAAGGTAATTAATGAAAATGCCTTAAAACTTGAGACTCTTAGAGCACAATAATTCAAAATCAAAAAATTAAAATTATTAAAATGAGAAAGTACCTAAAAAAGTCAGGTATTGCACTATTTATAATGTTTTGCACAGTAGGTGTATTTGCACAGGAAACGAATTTTTTTGTTTCACCTAATGGTACAGATAAAGGTGATGGATCAAAAGTACAGCCCTGGCAGACACTTGAGTTTGCAAAGAACCAGGCAAGGAATGTTGATGACTATGTTGTAATAAACCTTTTAGATGGGGTTTATACATTAACAGAGACATTAAATCTTACTACTGAAGATTCCAATATTTCTTTTAAAGCTGTAGATGGAGCTAATCCGCTTATCAGTGGAGGAGTAAAAATCACCAAATGGAAAGATTCTAATAAAGATGGTATATGGACTGCAAAAGTTCCGGCCGGAGTAGTTGGAAGGCATTTGTATATAAATGGGAAAAGAGCAGTGAGAGCCAGAACGCTTAATGTCGACGGATGGGTGAGAATAGCCAACCGTCCAAAAAACTGTGGATCGGTTTCCTGCAGGGACGATGCCAATACACCAAATGGTTTTAGAGTTCCCGAAGATTTCCCAAAGCTGTCAAACGTTGCGGATGTCGAAATGGTTAATATCATGCGATGGAAAATGTACAGGGGGAAAATGCAGAAAATTAAAAATGGAATTGCCTATGTGGAACAGGAATATTGGAACCTGGCCAAAATTGGACCTTTTGCCATTTTGAATAATAAGAATGAAGAAGCCGTTGCATGGTTAGAAAATGCTATTGAGTTTTTGGACGAAGAAGGTGAATGGTATTTAGATAAACACAAAAGAACAATTTATTACAAGCCTTTGAAAGGGGAGAATTTGAATAAATCTGATGTGAATATCTCTAATGTTGATAGATTGATTGATGCTGACGGTGTAAGCAACCTGAACATAGAAGGTATCACCTTTAAGTATGCCAATTGGAAACAAGCGTCTAAACCACAGGGTTACGTGAGTATCCAATCGGGAGCTATCTTAACTGATCCTGATTACCAATCGGTTGAAGATGCCTTTGAAGGTATTGTTGATATTCCTGGAAATGTACATTTTAAAAATTCCCGTAATGTGGTTCTAAAAGGTAATACCTTTCAGAATATGGGTGGAACAGCCTTGAATTTCGATACCAATAACCAGAACGTTAACATCTTTGGCAATACATTCAGTAATATTTCCGGTTCAGCCATTACCATTGGAAACTTGCAGGATCACCACATTGTGAGTGACAAAATGAGTCGTGAAATCATCGTTGACAACAACTCAATGAAAGATGTGGCTTTGGAATATTACGATGCCTGTGCCATCAAGTGTTCCTTTGTAAAAGATGCCTGCATTGTTAATAATACCATTGATGGCGCTTCATCAGGAGCCATCTCTTTAGGTTGGGGCTGGGGCCGTTACGATGTAGATAATTTTGCATTCTGGAAAGATGGTTCTGATAAGGCCTACAATCACCCAACAATAGCCGGGGGGGTATTGGTAGCGCACAACAAAATTCTGAACATCACTAAAAAACTGGGTGATACAGGTGCGATTTATAACTTAGGTGCTTCACCAGGTTCTAAGTGGTACGCCAATTACATTGAAAATGTATTGTTACCTCAGGCCCCTTATTGCAGCACAAACCATCACGGTATCTATATTGATAATGGATCCAGAGGTATTGAGATTAAAGACAATGTGGTAGTGGAATGTTCACACAATCCATATTTGGCAAATGGTTCCCACGATTACAATGTAAGAGGAGCGGGCTATTATTTTAAGGATGAAATTGGCAAATACCCTCAATGGATTAAAGAAAAAGCTGGAGTGAAGCCTGCAATGACTGAACTTAGAAACCGTGAGGATATTGAAAAATTGATGCCGGCTGCCTTACCTGTTAGTCACAATTTCTATGTTGTTGAAAAAGGTGTAGCCGTTGGCAAGGAAATCACAGCTATAGGTAGTGCTGCAAATAGCAAAGCTTCTTATGCTACCGATGGAAAAACGGAAACTTACTGGCAGGGAGCTGGTAAAGAAGGTGAGTTGATTCTTGACTTGGGCAAAATATCCGACGTGTATTATGTGAACTCTGCTTTTGGTTACATCGATCCAAAGACCAAGCGTGAGGTGTATTGCAAACATGGCTATGATTTCGAGTATTTCACTTCTGTTGATGGCAAGAACTGGACATTATTCGGTGAAGGACGTAAGGTTTCAACTATTGCGATTAATCAGCAATATATGCCGGAGCATAAACCTACAGAAGTCCGATATGTTAAACTTAAAATCTACTCATCAGGCAATAATCCATTAGGTATTTTGAGATTTAAGGTGGTGGATTTGAAGCCTGTTTATGGAAGACTGATATCTAAATAATAGATAAGGATTACAAATACATTGAATTATTATTTATCCCTGCTACTGGTATTTGGACTGAATAGTAATAATGAACAACAAAAGTTACAAGTTAAAGCACACAAGCTTCAATAGCGATATGATAAAAATATAGAAACCATGAAATTCTTCAATAAAAGATTATACTTGACGGCATTAATTGTACTTTGCTGTACCCTGATTGGCATTGCTCAAACAAACTACTACGTTTCGCCTTCAGGAAGTAATAAAGCCGATGGAACAAAGAACCACCCCTGGAAGACCCTTGATTATGCAAAGAAGAAGGCACGTCAGGTGGATGAAATGGTGATGATTCACCTTCAGGATGGTGAATATGTACTAAGTGAGCCTTTGATTTTAAATGCAGAGGATTCGAACTTATCCATTCAAGCAGCTGAGGACGCCACTCCGGTTATCAGTGGAGGTGCCAACATTTCAGGATGGAGACCTTCGGGAAAAAAAGGTGTCTGGACAGCAAAAGTGCCATCCGGAGTAGTAGGTAGACATTTATATATTGATGGGCAAAGAGCGGTAAGAGCCCGTACAAAAGATGGCGAAGGATGGGTGCGAATTGCTAATCGTCCTTCTGTCTGTAATTCAGTTTCTTGTCGTGATGATGTAAACACACCCAACGGATTTAAGGTATCTGAAGATTTTCTAAAGTTATCCAATGTTGGAGACGTGGAAATGGTGAATACCATGCGTTGGAAGATGTATCGTGGAAAACTGGATAGGATTGAAGATAGTATAGCCTATGTAGATCAGCGCTATTGGGACCTAGCGAAAATTGGTCCTTTTGCTATTTGTGAAAACAGTAATGATAAAGCTGTTGCGTGGTTAGAAAATGCCATTGAGTTTTTGGATGAAGAAGGCGAATGGTACCTGGATAAGCGTAAGCGCACCATTTATTACAAACCAGTAAAAGGTGAAGATCTGAAAACGGCCAAAGTGGTGTTATCTAATGTGGAAAAATTGATTGATGCCGATGGAGTGTGCAACCTGAACATCGAAGGTATTACGTTTAAGTATGCCAATTGGAATCAAGCGTCGAAACCACAAGGGTACGTGAGTATTCAGTCAGGAGCAATCTTAACTGACCCAGATTACCAATCGATTGAAGATGGATTCGAGGGATTAATTGATATTCCTGGTAATGTGCATTTTAAGAATACGCGTAATGTCGTTGTCAAGGGCAATACTTTCAAGAATTTGGGTGGAACAGCCTTAAACTTCGACACCAATAACCAGAACATCAATATTTTTGCCAATACATTTGAAGGTATTTCTGGAGGGGCCATTACGATTGGTAACCTGCAGGATCATCATATTGTAAGTAGCCAATTAAGTCGTGACATCATCATCGATAATAACATAATTAGAGATGTAGGTCTGGAATATTACGATGCTTGTGCCATTAAGTGTTCGTTTGTGAAAGATGCCTGCATCGTTAATAACACAATTGATGGTTCTTCAGCTGGTGGTGTTTCTCTTGGCTGGGGCTGGGGGCGTTACGATGTAGATAATTTTGCATTCTGGAAAGACGGTTCTGATAAGGCCTACAACCACCCAACAATAGCAGGTGGTGTAATTGTGGCTCACAATAGCATTAATAATGTTACTAAAAAATTAGGTGATGCGGCGGCTATTTATAACCTAGGGGCCTCACCAGGTTCGAAGTGGTATGCCAATTTTATCGAAGGTGTCCTTTATCCCGAGGCTCCAAATTGTGCTCACTATGGCCATGGCATTTACCCGGATAACGGTTCACGAGGTATCGAAATTAAGGATAATGTCGTCATTGGTACTTCACACAAGCCTTATCTGGCGAATGGTTCACACGATTATGTGGTGAGGGGCGAGGCGTATTATTTTGAGCACGAAGCCGGGGAGTATCCAGCCTGGATTAAAGAAAAAGCAGGAGTGAAAGAAGGGATTAATACTATAAGGAAACGTGAAGAAATTGAAAAACTAATGCCGCCAGCATTGTCTGTGAACAGCAACTTTTACATTCAGGAAAAGGGCGCGGTAGTTGGTAAAGCAATCACTGCAGTAGGTAGTGCGGCAAATAGCAAAGCATCTTTTGCTACCGATGGCAGGACCGAGACCTATTGGCAGGGCGCTGGTAAAACAGGGGAATTGATTCTTGATATGGGTAAAGTCTCCGATGTGTATTATGTGAATTCTGCCTTTGGTTACATCGATGCTAAGACTATGCGTGAGGTGTATTTTAAACACGGTTACGATTTCGAGTATTTTATATCTGTAGATGGTAAGAACTGGAAAACATTTGGAGAAGGACGTAAGATTTCAACCCTGGCCATTAATCAGCAATACATGGCGGAGTATAAGCCTGTAGAAGCGCGCTATGTGAAATTGAAAATCTATTCTTCCGGTGATGACGTACTAGGTGTGCTGCGATTCAAAGTAGTTGATTTGGAGCCGGTGTATGGTAGACGCGTATTTGGACCACAGTAATTTAAATATATAAGTTTGTAGATTTATTATAGATTTAGGATTGCTTGTACTTACAATGAAAGTAAGTGCAAGCAATTTTTTTTTGTTTTAGGCTACGTGTTGACAAGAACTTAATTGTCATAGTACTGTAACAGGAGATGAATCAGTCAAGCTTAGTCTTTTTTAATGAAGTTTTGCTATAACGATTAAGTTGGTTTGTGTATAGATTAAGATCATAAGGAATAAAAGATAAACAGGTACAAATCCTGCAAAAAAATAGGAACTTTTAGTTTGTAAAAGCTTATTCCAACACTGAAGAAGAAATTGGGGATAATCTTTTAAAAGTTTTGTGTAAATGGGAGAAGCACATACTTCAGTTTTTATTCATCGGCGATGGATAAAGCTGGATGTATGTGCTTTTGTGTAATAATTTATTAAACAGTTAATAATGAAAAGGATGAAAGTAATTATTGGATTGGCAATTGCATTAGCCTTGTTGGCATGCAGTAAAGAAGAATCGACAGCAGTAGAGCCGCAACTAACAGGAAAATTAGATGCTGAATTGGGAATCGAAGCCGTGCCTTCATCAATGGGCAGGCAGTACACAAAAAATTTTAACCGGCATACCAAGGTGACCACGCCAGATGGCTGTGCCATCCACATTGTAGCCCAAAGTAATATTACCAACGAACAAATTGTGCGTTGCAGAAGCATTCTGGAACATTATCTGCGCAATTACCCGGGGTCGAAATACGGTAGCGATAAAAGTGCAGTGGCCAATAAAATGGCGGCCAATAAAGCTGTGTTAACACTCTTGAACGGTAGCGATGACGGTAAGAATCCGGTGGAAGTGGATGGACAGCCTCTGTACGAAAACGAGATACAGGTGGAAGGGCATGCTTGGTATGTGAATCAGGATTATAATAAGCATCGCGATGCAGCTTTTGAGGAGATTTTGCACTTGGTGCATGATTACGGAATCGGTATTGATGGGAGCAATGGTAGTTCAGGGGCTGCTCCAGAGTTTCAGGCCGAGATAAGGGCTGCTCAGAAAAATGCCTTGACGAACAAGATTTGGGGTTTAGAATCTGAAAATGCAGCCTGGATTAAGGAGCTGACCAAAGAGAACAGCCTGTCGCAGGAGTACCTGGCTTCGGTAGTTGATTCCTATTATGGACTTTGGGGGGCCTGGAAAGGAAATGCCACCCAGGGAATGTGGGGGATATACCAGGCCAAAAACAGGGATGAAATCGCTACGGAAGATCCCATGGGCCACGAGGTGATGAATAACAAATTCTTTCATCCTTACCTGACCTACAACGCCCGTATCGATGCCGGGTTTACCGGAACCTTTTCATTGAAATTCGATGTTTCGCTTCCTTATTCTTACCACTCTCGATATCTGAAGGATATTACCCTGTTGGGCGATAAGGATACCAATGTGCGTGTGAACGAACTGGATAACAATATCACAGGAAATGCCGGTGTCAATACCATTATTTTCTCGGGAAATAAGGCTGAATACACCATTACGAATGGTGATGGGGTGATTACAGTAAAAGATTACACTGCCAACCGTGACGGGGAAAACAGCTTGCGAAAGGTGGAGAAATTGCAGTTTGCCGATGAAGTGGTAAGCCTTTAGAAAGTAGCGTGTTTTAGTTGAATAAGTGGACGTGCAGGGATGAAAGTTGTGAAGCATAAAGAGAGGGATGATTTCAAGATGGTATTTGAGGAATATTACAATCCTCTTTGTAACTACGCACTCCGGCTGATTGGTAATGGGGAGGCTGCGGAAGATATCGTGCAAACTCTTTTTATTCAGTTATGGGAGGAAGATAAACTGGCAACAGTGACAAAGCTGGAGCGTTTCCTGTTGCGAAGCACGAAATTTAAGTGCATCGACTATTTAAGAAAGCAAAGTACATTTAAGAAAGTATCGTGGGATGGCGAAGGTAATTTTGAAAGTGAGGAGCATTCAGAATTAGAGGAAGCGGACGTTGAGCCGCTTCTGAATTATTTTGCTGCCAAACTTCCGCGCAAAACACGTGAAGTATTTTTGCTGAGCAGAAGATCAGGATTGACATACCGTGAGATCGCCGACGAGACCAATATTTCAGCAAAAACGGTGGAAGTACACATGAGTAAGGCCTTGAAAATGATGCGCAAACTATTGAAAGAACAAGGGTATTTCGCTTTACAGATTGGAGTGATTATAAAATTTTTGTTGGGAATAATTATATAATAAGATAATCTATGAAATTTTGGGTGAAGAGGTCTTAGATTTTGGTATGTATTTGGTTATAAATGGGGGCATTGATTTTTCATTTTGTTGATAAGATAGGTGCATAGAACAAACTGGGATATGTATTTACAGGAGATTCGTTCTGCTATTGAGAGGATAGATAAAGAGATTCGCGAGCAAAAAACAGGAACACCAGAGCAGTTAGCCAGTAAACTGGAGATGTCAACTAGGTTGTTATTCCATTATATGGATATAATGCGATTACTAGGTGCTCCAATTGATTACGATAAATCTTGCAACTCTTATATCTACTCAAAGAAGGGATGTTATGATAAAAAGTTTATTTGGTCAGAATCAGTTGAAAAAGAAGCATTGTTGAAGGTTTGATGCAATGAAGAATTGACTGAGTAATTGGATCTTCTTCAACTATTCATTTTGACGAAAGGGGTTTTAACGAAAAGATTAACAGATATATGGTATGTAGTGTTGCAATTTATGGTTGTTGATTGTACTCAATTATTCAAATTTAATTGAAAAAATAGTAAGGGTATGGCTGGTTGCTTGCGACAGTTATATAAAGAGCTATGAAGTATGGATTTGCTTGAGCCATATTAAACGCAGATCTAATAATGAAGCCTGCATCTATGCATGTTGGTTATGTGATAATGATTTAAGTATAATAAAAAGTGAAATGATGAAGAATTTTAAAAAAAATGTAAGGACTATGATCTTTGCTATGGGGATCATAGCAATTGCTATTTCTTGTAGTAAAGAGGAAGATGATGTGTTTAAACAGTTAGAGAAAAATAATATCTTCTCTGTTGTTGATGATCAAACAGTACTCTTAAATGGCGTCATAAATTCCAGATCGCTAAACGACTTTAATGAATTATACGCGAAAAATCCGGGATTAAAACAGGTAAACATCCAACAATGTGATGGTTCTATCAACGATGAAATTAATTTGGAATTATCTAAGCGTGTGCATGAGTTAGGATTAAATACGCACTTACTGGACAATGGACTGATTGCTTCAGGAGGTGTTGATTTCTTTTTGGCCGGAATAACCAGAACCGTTGGAGAGAATGTAAAAATTGGTGTTCATTCCTGGGCTGGCGGGGGAAAAACGGCCAAAGATTTTCCAAAGGGCCATGCCAGTCACCAGTCATACATCGATTATTACAAAGCCATCGGATTTTCTAAAGAAGATGCCGAGGCCTTTTACTATTTTACCATTGATGCTGCACCGGCTGATGGCATGCACTGGATGACCAAAGAGGAAATAAAGAAATATAAAGTATTGACACCTGTTTATACTTCAAATCAGTTGAAAGGGACCTGGGTGTTGACCAGTTCAACGGATACTGGCCATGAACCTCAAATTACTATAGATGATGATGGTTTGTATTTTGATGATTTTAAAAAGGTGCAGGGACAATGGAGTTTATTAGCGCCGGAAGGGATGAAATTATTTGCTATTACATTTAAGAACAATATAGTATATGGAAAGCTGAAATTATCTAACGGTGCTTTAGATCGTTACCGGTCGATGAATTTAAACAAAGAAATGCTTGATTTAGCTGAATCCTGGAATAAGGAGGAGCGTGAGGTTTTTCAGGTTTTAAAATTGGATGAAAAACAAGTGGTAATCAAAGCATTATCACGTGATGGGAAGCATTATTTTAATGTGACGTTAACTAAAAAGTAATTACAAAATTTTCTCGCAAAGCACGCAAAAGGTTGAAATAAGCTTTATTTGGCGTGCTTTGCGTAATTCTTGGCGATCTTTGCGAGAAACTATCGCTTTACACATCTTCTTGATTGAATATCTCAAAGCATCAGATTGGTCAGTAGGTAATTGACTGAAGTAATAAGTTCTTTTTTTTCGATCCGGACTAAGGGTATCTCTTATTTTTTTCGACATTTTAATGAAAACAATAGAGAGAGGGACAAATGGCAAAAGATTACAATTTATTATTAAAGCATTTTTTGAAGGAGACAAGCCCGGAGGAAGAGTTGCTGGTTGTTAAGTATAAAACAGAGCATATCAGGGAGTACAAACTCTTGAAAAGACTCTGGATGACAGGCGGGGAGCAAATTGATGTCAGGCAGTTTGATACCCAACAGGCCCTTGCGAAGGTCGAGCAGACCATTGCTCAAAGGAACAAACCTCAGCACAAGATTATTCCGCTCTTTAACCGACTCAGTGGGGTGGCCGCTGCCGTTATCATCTGTTTTTTATCCATCACCGCTTATTTGATGGTAGAGCAATTCTCGCCATCGAAAACAATAATTGTGGATCATACGATTAGTGGCTCAGAAAATAAGGTGGTTCTTTCGGATGGGACGGTCATTTGGCTTAACAAGGATGCACAATTAACTTATCCGGAAACATTTGGCAGCAATGAGCGGGTCGTTAACCTGGTGGGAGAGGCCTTTTTTGAGGTGGCCAAAGACAGCCTGCGACCTTTTACCGTTAAAATGCAAACAGCCGATGTGCAGGTGTTAGGGACTTCCTTTAATATTAAAGATGTTGGTAATAAAACAAGTGTAACGGTAGCAACCGGAAAAGTAAGTGTAACGGCCAATCAACTGCATCAGTCAGTGCTTCTTACAACTGGAGAAACAGCGGAAGTTACGCAAAATACATTGAAATCTTTTAGTACTCAAAATAAGAACTATCGGGCCTGGAAAACCGGGGTCTTTATATTTGAGAACGCACCATTACATCAGGTTATAGCCGATTTGAATACCTATTACGATACACAAATAGAATCAATCCATTCGGGAGCAGACTCATGTTCATTAACCGCTCACTTTAACCAAAAGCCACTGGCTGAAATTATTGAAGTGTTGAATCTAACCTGCGATGTCAACTTCATAAAAGAAAATAGCACCTATCGGATCGCTCTGCAATAGGTGTTCATCTCTCTGCTAAAACAATACATTAAAATAATTAAATCAATGAGAAAGATATCAATAGTAGCAATGCTACTCATTGTGTGCAGCCATCTGTATGCCCAAAAAGTGGAAAAAATTACAATCTCTTTTGATGATGTTTCAATTGAAAGTGCATTAAAAACGCTCGATAATCAATTAACTGAAACGGATTTCTCTTACAACAGTAAGCTGCCTGCTTTAAAGAAAAAAGTGACCCGGTCGTTCCACTCCCAGTCATTAAATACGGTTCTGAATGACCTTTTTAAGGAGCTTCCGCTTACCTATAAGAGAGTGGGCAGTACCATTGTTATTATCAAAAAGAACAAAGCGAAGAGCGATGAAAGGCGAACAGTATCCGGGTATGTATATGATAAGGCAACAGGTGAGTCGCTTATCGGGGCCACTATTTCAACAACCGACAGAGCATTGGGGACGGTTACGAACCAATATGGTTTCTATAGTCTGACGCTGGATGGGGAGGCCACAGCTATCGACGTGAATTACCTGGGGTATATGGAAAAGTCCATCACTATTTCAGGCAGAAGCAGGGAGGATGTTAAGCTTACGCAGGATGTCAACAGCCTGAACGAAGTGGTGGTGCAGGCAGACCGGGCAAAAATAGAAGAGCAATATGCAGGGGTAGCCAATCTTTCTTCAAAAGAGGTAAAGCAATTGCCTCTTTTTATGGGGGAGCCTGATATATTAAAAGCCATTCAACTACAAAATGGGGTAAAGACCGTGACTGATGGTGCTTCATTTTACTATGTCCGTGGCGGGAATTTCGACCAGAACTTAGTACTGATGGACGAAGCACCGGTTTACAGCCCCTCACACATCATGGGGCTGGTGTCGGTGATTAACGGTGATGCGATAAAGAATACCGATTTTTACAAAGGGTATTTTCCTGCAAAATATTCAGGACGCCTTTCATCCGTTTTAGATATTGCCACAAAAGACGGAAACAACCAATCGTTTCAGCTGGCCGGAGGTGTTTCAACGCTTGGGGCCAGACTGGTAGCCGAAGGCCCTTTGGTAAAGGATAAGCTGAGTTACATGGTTTCAGGTCGAAGAAGCTGGATTGACAAAATGATGAAAGGGAAAGGTTTACCTTCTCCGTCATACTATGATGTGAATGCCAAGCTGCATTGTAAACTGAATGCCAACAATAAACTCTACTTCTCCTTGTATCATGGGAAAGACAACTTTTCGACCGATGGGAATGAGTATCGTTCTGACTGGGGAAATACACTGGCTACTGTTCGCTGGAGCCACATCTATAATGAAAAATTGTTTGCCAACACATCTGTAATTTTCAATCACTTTAAAAGTTTCGCTTCATTCTCGACGACGCAAAATTCCTGGGAAACTGAGGTGTCTGAAATCCGGTTGAAGCACCAGCTCTCCTATTATCTCAACGATAAAAATACAATAACGACCGGGATAAAAACCGGGCGTCATATTTTCCAGCCCGGACGCTTGAAGGCTGTAAACATTGATTTGGGAAAAAAGCAGCTGCATTCATTCGATTTGTATGCATCTCATCGCTGGGATATTAATGAGGCACTCACCCTGGATTACGGTATCAACTTGAATGTGACAGGCGCATTGGGGAAGACCGACCTGTACACTTTAGATCGGGACTATAATATAGTTGGGACAGAGAAAAACAAGGGGGGCGTGTACAAAACCTGGTTTGGAGTAGAGCCTCGAATGAATCTGCAATACAAACTAAACAGGCATCATCGTCTGTTTGCTGCTTATTCGCGTATGCAACAATTTATTCAGTCGCCTTACCCTTATCAGAATGACTTTGATATGCTGAAAATGTGGATTCCGGTATCCAATAATGTGAAACCATTGAAGAGTGATATTTTCTCTGCCGGTTATCAGTACGGGAGTAAGTTTCTTAGCTATAGTCTGGAAGGGTATTATAAGCGTATTCAAAACCAGTTGGATTTTGCCCCCTACCCTGATGTGCAGAGTAGTACCTATGAGCAATATTTGCGAAGGGGAGACGCTACATCCTATGGGGTTGAAGCGGGTGTGGGATACAAAACAAATAAAGTAAACATCCGACTTGATTATTGCTACTCCAAAACCCACATAAAAGTGCCCGAGATTAACAACGGGAAGAAATACGGGGCAAAATTTGATATTCCACACCAGGTGAACTTTACTGCGTCTTACCAATTTACAAAACGATGGGGCATCTCAACATATTGGCGATATAGTACCGGAAAACCCTACACTTTGCCGGTAGGCACGCAGTTATTAAACGGAGGAAAAACCATTGTACCATTATATGGTAAGATACACAATGCCCGATTTAAAGATTATCATCGTTTGGATGCAATGATAACTTACCGTCATGGAATAAAAAATAAAAAGTGGCAAGGGGCTATTAATGTGGGTGTCATCAATGCTTATGGCCGTACGAATCCTGTTTCGGTAAGTTACAATTATCAGACTCAGGCATTCAAGCCATCCAGCGAAAGCTTCTATAAATATCTGCCCATGCTATCCTATAATTTTAAATTTTAACAAATGATGACTATGACATTCCAGAAATATAGAATCTTCCCTCTAAGCTTTGTTTTGTTGGTAACGATTATCTCTTCGTGTACCGAAACACTGGATTTGACTGATTTTGTAAAAGATTATTCTACACCGGTGAAATACATTATTGAAGCACAGGTAACCACCAATCCGTCAAAGCACCATGTGATAATAAGCAGGCCTGCAGGTATCAATCAGCCACATGTATTTGAAGGCGTGTCCGGAGCCGGAATCACTGTGTCGGATGGGGAAAATACATATCGCTTCAAAGAATTGCCACCTAATCATCTTAAATATGAAGGGTTTAATTCGGAGTTTAGTCCGAAAATCACAAAAGGGATTTACGAAAGTGAAACCTATTTTGCCGGAAAAGAAAAGGTAGAGTATACCATAACTGTAGAATTGAATGGGAAAACGTACACTGCGAAACAAACCATGCCGGTGGCTGAAGAGATGTCCCCGGATGAATTGACGGTTTTGCAAAATGCCGGTAGCTATACCACCGATGTTTTTGGTCAGGCGAAATCATCCATTTGGGAAATAGGAAGACAGTCGTTTGATGCCGTGAAGATCATTTTAGACGGGCGATTGAACTTTCATGATCGAGCCACTGTAGATCATATTACTAGCCCCTGGCGACAGGAGAATCTGATAAGTTCAGCGGGTACTATACTGCGCAGATACACGATGAATGCGGATTATGAGGCTTATGTATGGTCTGTTTTGAGTGAGACGAGTTTGCAAAGTATTAATAATGTTCGTCCGGTTAGTCTGCCCTCTAATTTTGACAGTGATGAAGTTTCAGGATATTTCTCAGCTGTGAGCTGTAAGGAGTATGAGCTTAGCCCAAGGTCATATCAAGCTCGTGATTTAAGCTTGTTTAGCTCAAGGAAGTCATTTGAAACTCAGTATGAGAAAGATAAATATGATAGAGAGGGAAAGCTGCGAATAGAGTTTACACCCTCCGGCGATTGTGAACTGGTGAGTAGTTCCGGTAAGATATATGGGGCCTATGAGATTTTGAATAACAAACAGGTATTGGTTTATTTTACAGACAAATACTATGAGGTGCCTTCTGACCTCTACTATTTCTATGATGTGATAATGAAAGATGCTGAGGTATTTGAGACTGGAACAGGCCCATTTTATCGCTCTGGTGAATATGCAGTAATGGAAATAGAAAGCTCGGGTGCATTAAAAACGGCAGATAATAAAATCTGGTCATTATTATAAATTAAAATTAAAGATATGAGGCAATTAATTATTATGCTTGTGTTTGGTTTGTTCGCTTTTTCTCACGGAAAAGCACAAACCGTAGAGGTGAAAAATGTTTTGGGTGTTTGTAAGCTAACTCAGGACGGTAAAAAGTTTAAGTTAAAAAACATGGAACCTGCCTTCCAATTCGACCAGGAGGCGCTCGGTCTACTAAAAAAGACTCGTAGACAGAAAGTGGGCTTGTTTTTTCTGGGTACAGCGGCTGGTTCGGCTGTTGGTATTCCTAT
>JAEINY010000153.1 GCA_016342595.1 Marinilabiliaceae bacterium | reverse complement strand
TGTAAACAAATAACTACTT
Source organism: Marinilabiliaceae bacterium (assembly GCA_016342595.1). Classification (GTDB taxonomy): domain Bacteria; phylum Bacteroidota; class Bacteroidia; order Bacteroidales; family Marinilabiliaceae; genus JAEINY01. The sequence continues at coordinate 15,203 of JAEINY010000153.1, read as the reverse complement.
TTGTTACTAATGAAACCAGTACTAACAGCCGGGTCTCCCTTCGCCGGGATCGCCTTAAGAGTGCCTGAGCCGTGTGCCGGGAAACTGGCACGCACGGTTCTTAGGGGGCGTAAGCTACCCGGTGTCGTTCCGGTTTTTCCATGTGGATGATAAAAACATGCCCCTTAACCACATCGCTCCAGTAGTCTTCAATACAACTTCCCATCCCTTTTCCCTCTCTTATGATCTCTCGCAGGGAGCGGATTAAATAACAGGAATCTGGTAGATCAAGATGGGCGGTATATTCAACTTGCCAGATAGCCCCCATGTAACGTTCTTCTGATTCAAGCCGTGCATCACTCCAGAAGGGGTTGATGGTGGCTTTATGCTGTAGGGCGCAATTAATAAAATCCTTGAAAGTAATATTGTGACGATAGCGGTACAGGAGCGACACAATTTCAAGGATGGTTTTCTCCCTGCAAGTAGTGACAGTCAGCAACTTTTTAATGATTAACAGATCTTCTTCTGTCTTGACATGTGGGTCAGCAAATACATATCGATACATCAGGCGGGGAGTCGTTCTCTCGGATAAATCATTTTCCTGCAGATAATGACGCACTGCACTTACCGGATCAGTTATTACTTTCTCTTGAATGAGTGGTAATAAACCTTTCGTATGAAGTAAAAGATCAGGCTGAGCAAAGGCCTTATAAACCCAATCGATTCCAAGATGATCATATGCCTCTTTTGTCATGTTGAATACCTGTTTATTCTTCTTATCCTTGTGCATAAATTATGATTTTTCAAAAGACTATCTCTATGACAGCAAAAGTAGTAGGACACTCAGCCAATAAGTGTCTTGCTCTTTCATTATGAACCCAGAAATAAAATGTCACCTCCTTATGTCCCTCAGCGACACCTCTACGAATCTTTGTATAATTGCTAAATATCAAATCTATATTCAAAACCTCTTAAGCAATGCAAACTTCAAATATCCTGAATCATATATCAATACCCTCATTATACCTCAATTTCATATTAAAAACCACTAACGTAGCAAGCATAATATTTAAATTATTTACTATATTTATGCGTCAAATCAGACTAAACCACCCCTTTTTATTAGGATTTGTATGATCAAAGTAAACCTATCTCAAATAGTTGTTAAACCATGAATGTTAACAAAATAAAAGATTTTCTAAAATCAACGAAAATTCCAAAGGTCTTTGATAAGCCAAAAACCTTTCTGGACATTGCTCGCCAACCACATTACGAGAATGTTTTGTCTAACCTCTATGCATTCTATTTAAATAAAGAGGAGGAACATGGATTCGGCTCTTTGTTTATTGATTCATTAATGGAAATAATTGAGGAGTCTGATTTAGGCAAAAATATAGAACTCGATTTTTCAGACACCTTCTCTATTGAAACAGAATACCCAACCAAAAGTGATGGCCGAATAGATCTTCTTATAGCAAACGAAGAGCACGCCATTATCATCGAAAATAAAATATACCACAAACTGATCAATAATTTAAATGACTATTGGGATAGCATTGATTATTCTGACGAAAATAAAATAGGGATCATAGTATCGCTACATCCGATAAATAATATAAATCACCAATCATTTATCAACATTACACACATCGATTTATGGTTAAGGGTAATGAAAAATATTGGTAATCATGTAGTGCATGCCAACGAAAAGTATCTGGTCTTTTTAAAAGATATATACCAAAACATTATTAATCTGAGCGCAAACACGATGAAAGAAAAAGATCTGGAATTCTATTACGATAACTGTGATAAAATAAAGGAGGTCACTCAATTTTCTGATGCCTTTAACAAATACTTGACTGATGAAGTTGAAAAAGCAATGAAAAACCTGGATCAGGAATTCAAACAAAGAAAAAGTAACGGGTTACGCTATTTATCCTCTCCAAATAACAAAGACCTCGTGATTTTCATTGACATTGATAACCTGAAAAAGGATGATAAATCCTTGAGTATTATTGTGGAACTTCAAAACAATGCTATTGAGGTATGTAGAAATATTGAGAAATCATCTTTTACAACGGCTGAACTGAAAACAATTGATCAAGATTTCTTCTCAAAGAAAAAAATAGAAGACAACGAATACCCCTTTGCAGGTCAGTGGGATTATGAATTATGCATAGATCAAATTGGCGATCTCAGTTCATTTATCACTAATCAAATAGAAGAAGACCACCTTCTTTCCATATTCGAAAAACTCGACAATTTCCTCACTTCGGAAAGACAAAAAAAATAGAAAAAATGAAAGAAAGCCTGATATAACAAAAGGCTTATCAATTACATTTGCGCTATAATTGAAAACAACAATAATACATGAACACAGCAGTCCACAATAAATTAGTATCCTTCATCTGGTCCATTGCCGATGATTGTTTGAGAGATGTATACGTGAGAGGGAAATACCGTGATGTGATATTACCCATGATGGTGCTACGCCGCTTAGATGTGCTGCTGGAACCCACCAAAGATGCCGTTATGGAGGAGTTACGTTTTCAGCGCGAAGAAGCTGAATTCACCGAACTGGAAGAAGGCGGACTCAAAGATGCATCGGGTTATGTGTTTTACAATACCAGTAAATGGACCTTACAACGACTGCAAAATACCGCCACCAATAGTCAGCAGATATTACAGGTTAACTTCCAGGAATATCTCAATGGATTTAGCCATAATGTGAAGGAGATCATCACCAAGTTTAACCTGCCGGCGCAGATCAAGCACATGGCCAATAAGGATGTGCTCATGGATGTACTGGAGAAGTTCACTTCTCCGGACATTAACCTGACACCCTTCGAGAAAGAAGACACCGAAGGCCGTAAGCTCCCCGCATTAACCAACCTGGGCATGGGGTATGTCTTTGAAGAGCTGATACGTAAGTTCAACGAGGATAATAACGAGGAAGCAGGAGAACATTTTACACCACGCGAGGTGATCGACCTGATGACACACATCGTGTTCGAACCCATCAAAGAGAACCTGCCACCGGTGATGACCATCTACGATCCCGCTTGTGGTTCGGGTGGTATGCTTACCGAAGCACAGAATTTCATTAAAGATCCCGAAGGAGAAATAAAAGCCACTGGTGATGTTTACCTCTATGGGAAGGAGATCAACGACGAGACCTACGCCATCTGTAAGTCCGACATGATGATCAAAGGCAACGACCCAGCCAATATCCGTGTAGGCTCTACACTATCCACCGATGAATTTGCAGGCACCACCTTCGATTTCATGCTCTCTAATCCACCCTATGGCAAGTCGTGGGCCACAGAAGTAAAATACATCAAAGACGGGAAAGACATCATTGACCCCCGCTTTGAAATCAAACTCAAAGATTATTGGGGCGATGAAGAGGACTGTGATGCCACACCACGTTCATCCGACGGTCAATTACTCTTCCTCATGGAGATGGTGAACAAGATGAAACCCCTCTCCAAAAGTCCCCAGGGTGCACGTATCGCATCGGTACACAATGGCTCCAGTCTGTTTACGGGCGATGCCGGTGGTGGTGAAAGCAACATCCGCCGTTACATCATCGAAAACGACCTGCTGAGTGCCATCATTCAGATGCCCAATAACCTCTTCTACAACACGGGCATCACTACTTATGTATGGCTGTTGAGCAACAACAAACCGGCACACCGCAAAGGAAAAGTACAACTCATTGATGCTTCCGGACGCTTTGCCAAATTGCGCAAGAACCTGGGTAACAAAAACTGTGAATTTACACCCGCACACATAAAAGAGATACAAGATACCTATCTCAATTTTGAAGCGGTAGAGCGTGAAGGAGAAAACGGTTTGGCAGCGCAGATATTCGATAACAGCGACTTTGGTTATTATAAAGTGACCATTGACCGCCCCAAACGCCTGAAAGCACAGTTTACCCAAGAGCGCATTGCAGAGCTCCGCTACGATAAAAGCATCAAAGAAGCCATGGTTTGGGCTTACGAGAACTTTGGTGAGAAGGTGTATTCAGATATCTCTAAACTGGAGAAGCAAATCCTGGACTGGTGCGAGACCAACGAGATAGAACTGAATGCCAAGAAGAAAAAGACTTTGTGCGCCCAGGCGACCTGGACCAAACAGAAAACTATTCTGGACGTTGCAACACAACTTTTGGAAGCCATTGGAACAGATGAATACAGTGACTTCAATGTCTTTAAAGAAAAGGTGGATGCAGCACTGAAAGAAAAAAAAATAAAACTCTCAGGCACCGAGAAAAATGCCATCCTCAATGCCGTAAGCTGGTACGACGAAACCGCTGAAAAAGTCATTAAGAAAAAACAGAAGCTAAGTGGCGATAAACTCGACCAGCTCTTACACCGTTTGGATTGTACCGCCAAGCAATTGCCAGATTTTGGTTATTACCCATCCGGTAAAAAAGACGAGTACATCATTTACGAAACAGAGAGTGATCTGCGCGACTACGAAAATGTACCGCTCAAAGAAGCCATCTACGACTACTTCCTGCGTGAAGTAAAACCGCATGTGGCCGAAGCCTGGATAGACCTGGAGAAGACCAAAATAGGTTACGAAATAAGCTTCAACAAATACTTCTACCAACACAAACCGCTGCGTAGCATCGAAGAGGTATCCGCCGACATACTGGAGCTGGAAAAAGAGAACGAAGGTTTGATTATGGACATTTTAAACCTGGCTTAGGATGGAAGTAGTAGCAAAAACAACGTTTGAGAAATATGCAGCTTATAAGGATTCTGGTGCAAAGTGGATTGGTCAAATACCAGTACATTGGAAGGTAGAAAAAGGGAAATGGCTTTTTACAAAAAATGAACGGCCTGTTAGATCAGAAGATGATGTAATAACATGTTTTAGAGATGGTGAAGTTACTTTACGTAGTAATCGAAGAACTGATGGATTTACAAATGCAATAAAGGAACACGGTTATCAAGGAATCAGAAAGGGAGATTTGGTGATTCATGCTATGGATGCATTTGCAGGAGCTATAGGCGTTAGTGACTCAGACGGTAAATCAACTCCTGTTTACTCTGTATGTACTGAGAGATTTGAGAATACCGTAAATCAATACTACTATTCCTACTTCTTAAGAAGTCTAGCTTTGAATGGAGTTATTGTGTCCTTGGCCAAAGGTATCAGAGAACGTTCAACAGATTTTAGATTTAATGATTTTGGGGAGTTGTTACTATCTTTCCCACCACTCCAAGAACAAACCGCCATCGCCTCTTTCTTAGATGATAAAACCGCCAAGATAGACCAGGCCATTGCCCAAAAAGAAAAACTCATTGAGCTACTCAAAGAGCGCAAACAAATCATCATTCAACAAGCGGTTACCAAGGGCTTGGATGCAAATGTGAAGCTGAAGGATAGCGGTGTGGAATGGATTGGGGAGATTCCGGAGCATTGGGAGGTTGAACCAATAAAATATTCATTAAAAGGAGTAATTGATTGTGAACACAAAACTGCCCCCTTTGTAGATGAAAAAGAGTATTTTGTAGTTAGAACCTCTAATGTTAAAAATGGTAAGTTAACTTTCGATAATGCAAAATATACTCATCAAAAAGGTTTTATAGAATGGACTGAAAGAGGTATTCCTACTCCTGGAGACATTCTATTAACCAGAGAAGCACCTGCAGGTGAAGCATGTCTTGTGCCAAATGACATTCAACTTTGTCTAGGACAAAGAATGGTGTGGTTGAAGGTTGATAAAACTAAATTAATACCACAGCTGGGTATATATTTCATTTATTCATCTGTTGGCCGAACATATATTGATTTTTTATCTGCAGGTTCAACAGTGTTACATTTTAATATGGCGGATATTAAAAATATTCCAATTATCAGTATTCCCTTAACAGAGCAACAAGAAATCGTTACATACATCGAAACTCAATCCGCCAAAATCGACAAAGCTATGTCGTTGCAGCAAAGGCAAATCGAGAAGCTGAAAGAATACAGGGCCACCTTGATTGATAGTGCGGTTACGGGAAAGATAAAAGTGTCTTGAACTATGATTTAAATGATGGGCATGACTACTATGATTAAAAAAGAATACAAAGATTCGGAACTGACCGGTAAAATTATTGGGGCCGCCATGGAGGTGCATAAGCACTTGGGTAATGGTTTTCAAGAGGTAATATACCAACGTGCCTTGTCTATTGAGTTGAACATGCAAGGTCTGGAGCACGAACGGGAGAAAGAGATGGATCTGGCCTATAAAGGTCATAAGATTGGTCAGCGCCGGGTAGATTTCTTTGTGGGTAACAAAATCATGGTAGAAATTAAAGCCGTGAAGCAATTGGAGGATGTGCACCTGGCACAAGCCATCAATTATTTGGAGGCTTATGGTATGGAGATTGGGCTGCTGATCAACTTTGGCAGCACCTCACTGCAGTTCAAGCGAGTCATGAAACCGCGCCCTAAAAATCAAAGTTAATCAATAACAATCATAGTTCCAGACGTATGGAGAAGAAAACTAAAATACAAGATAAGTTTACCATTGATGCCCTCTTTAAAAGGGCCTGTGAGTACCGTTCGAGTAGTGAGTTTATTAAGTTTATCGGTTTTATCAGCCGGTTCGACCATTATTCGCGTTACAACACCATGTTGGTTTACACTCAAAACCGAGCGGTTACCTTTTTTGGAGGTGAAGGTTATTGGCAGAAAAAATTTAGCAGATCGGTTAAAGAAGATGCGCGTCCTTATATCATATTAGCACCTGGTGGCCCCGTCATGTTGGTGTATGATATTTTCGATACAGAAGGCCGTGTTACACCCGAGGAGCTACTGGAAGATGGCTTGGGCTCAAAACCTCATGAAGTATGGGGAGATTTTAATGCCTCCTACTTGGTAGAAGTAATTGATATTACTCGACAATGGGGCATTGTAGTGAAGAAAAGACCTTTATCGTATTTCAATGGTGGCTTTGTAACAACTATTCATGCAGGCAAGTTAGAAATTAACTTAAAGGAAGAATTAAGTCCTGTGGAGCAGTTTCGCGTATTGATACATGAGTTGGCACATCTGTTATTAGGTCACACAGGTCATCAGGAACTTTCAAATGCATCCACCTCAAAAACAATCAAATTAACAACACGACGGTTGAGCCGAAATGCCGAAGAGCTAGAAGCCGAAACGGTTAGCTACTTAATTCTAAAACGTTTGGGGCTAGAATCCAGAAGTGCCGAATACATTGCCGGTTATATTGAAAATGATGAGCTCTTACTGGAAATCAATTACGAGGTTATTATCAAAACAGCCGATAAAATTGAATCTCTATTTATTGATAAAGTAGATAAAGATATAATTCGTCCCGGGGCAGAATTAATTCAAAAAGCCAAAGCACTTAAACTTAAATTGCTGGAAAAACAAGCCAAACAAGAAATTAAAATACTTGATGAATTAGATAAAGAGTAAATTGAGAAATTAAAGGAATACAAAGAGGTGTTGATAGATAGTGCGGTAAGGGGGAAATAAAAGTAGTTTAAATATAAACTTATGGAAAATATTATATCAGTTACAACACATAGTTTTGAATTTAATAATGGAGCTTCAAATGAATTTAAAGAGATGTTTCAAATTCATATTTTCAGCCCAGTTTGCATTCAATCGTACTATTACAATCCACAAGAGGTAAGTGAAAATGCAGTTCAAAAAGAAGCCTTGAAATGGCAAAAACTAATACAACAAAATTCAGATTCCAATTTAAAAATAAGTCTATATAGCCAAAGTGGTATTTTTTTGATAACGAACGGAGACCAGCTTATCTATGACGAAGAATTTTATGAGTTTTCACCTGATAATGATAGTTTTGAGTATGTTGATGAGGTAGTGGATATTTATGAATTTATTGGACAACAACCAATTGATGAGTTTATTTCTAATGCATTAGAGTCTGTGGGTGCTGGAAAAATTATTCCACATATTCAATCACACTTAAATAAGCTAAGTGGAAAGCAACAAAAAATTGAGATTACCTACGAAAAACAAAGGGTAGAAGATAAAGAATCTCCTAAAATAACAGTAGAGGTTTATAGCATTGAGAAAAATTATAAACCGGTAAAAATTAGCGAGTTTAAAATTTCTCATATGAGTTCTTTGTTTACTTTGCCCGAACATAGGGAAAAAACATCTGGGGATAGAATAGCATTTAAAGCCATCGAAATAGAGACCGGAAAAGTGATTGAGAACAATGTAAACGAGATTATTGAAAGTGTTAAATACAACAAATGGCAGCGTAAGCACCCTTCGGTTGTAAATATGGATGCAATGCATCGAATGGAACTAGATAGTGATGATCAGGATTTTTTAAGCTACGATGATTATGTGGCCAATGATGATGAGTACGAAGAGGGGGATGATGATTATGAACCAGGATTTTAAGAGAATATTTTCCAGAACAGTAAGTTTATGAGCGAAGTATTATTTGATTGTAGAGTAACTGGTGATAAAAATGTGAATCAGGAACTAAATCGAAAAGTTGTGCTTAATGGTTTACAAGTAGCTAGCTGCTCATTGTCTGAGCTTTTAAATACTTCAAAAGAAAAGATACCTAATACTACTATCCAAGGGCAATTAACGATTCCTGAATATCAACGGCCATATGTTTGGCGCGAGAAGCAAATAAACAGGTTGCTTTCTGATCTAATGGAATATAGCAATGATGCCTCAGCCTCCAAACCAATGTACTATTTGGGTAGTGTTATTCTCCATCACGACAATGGACAGCTTAAAATTATTGATGGTCAACAACGAATTACAACCGCACTTTTAATACAAAAAATTAAACAAACAAGTGCTAAAAGTGGAATAAGCTATTCTTCCTCAGTAAGTATTAGCAACATAAAACATAACTTATCATACTTAAAAAGTGTTAAGGAAAAAGACATTTTTGAATTCAGAGATGTTGATGTGTTGAATAATATCAACTTTGAAGAGATTAACGTTACGCTTGTTGTAACCGATACCGAAGATTTAGCCTATACTTTTTTCGAAACGCAAAATACAGGTGGTGTACGTTTAAGCGGTAGTGATATACTAAAAGCACACCACTTAAGAGCCATAGAAAGCCGAAAGGTAGTCAACTACCAAGCGCGCAAATGGGAGTCGGCTGAAAGTGATAATGTGGAAAATATAATACAACAGCTTACCAAGATTAGATTTTGGGATAACCGAAAATGGAGACAGTTTCCATTTTATCGAGACAAGCGTGGCATTAAAGAAGTAATAATTGATGAGTACACAAAAAAAACAAATGGCAATAAAGAAGATGTATCGTACTATTATAGTGCTGTAAAAAACGAAGGAGGTCGTTTAATGCAGATGCACGAAAGTAGCTACAAACAGCTGAAGCAGCCACTTACTAATGGAAACAATACACTTGATTATATAAACGATTATATTGAATTACACGACACGTTATTTAAGAATGAAAATGACCACCGTATAGAAGATGCTTTCTATGAGTTTAGAGATAAGGTATTGCACGGCAGAGATGGTACTGTATTCTTAAAAGAGCTAATGGAAATTAGCATCATTGCCTATGTCAGCAGATTTGGCTTTTATCGTTTGTTCGAGGCGAGTTTATGGCTTTATCGTGCAATATATTCTTTACGCGTATCAAATGTTCGGAATGTAAGAGAAGATAGCGTTTTTAAATTTGTTTATGATAATCAATTCGTTGATAACATACTCGAAGTATTTACTCCTGATGAGCTATTCCTATTTCTGAAAAAATTCCATTATAATTTTGATGTAGCTAATGCTGATAAAAACAAGGCCAAAGGAAAACACATAAAAACATTACGGGCTTATTTTTCAGGTATTAAAAGTATCGATAGCTATAAAGGAAATCCTAAGAAATACGATAAGCAACTTATGATTGCGATAACGGATAAAATTAACAAAAATGGCAAATAACAGAAACAATTCATTTAGTTCAGAAATTGTTAATTTATTGCAATTAGATAAGTATAATTATACCATACCCACCTATCAACGTCCTTATGTATGGGGCGATGAGCAATTAAAAAAATTGTTAGATGATTTTTATAAGTCATTTACGGTAGCCCCGGAGTCAGCTTACTATATTAGCACCTTCTTAACAAAAGAACAGAATGATTTAGCCGAATTGATAGATGGACAGCAGCGTTTTACATCCCTTTGGTTAATCTCTTTTGCAATAAGTAAAATTCATCCCGATTCAAGCCTTGCACGCTTTTTAAAAAAAGGTGATAATCTACGCTTAGGCTTTGAAATAAGGAACGAGGTAAGTGATTTTTTAACAGACTTGCTAACTGAAGATAAAACGGCAAAAAAAATATACGACGAAGCATTTATTGAAAATTATCCATACTTGAGAAACATAGCTAAAGCATTAGTTTTTATTAGTGGTTATATAAAGCAGATACCATCAGATAAATTAAAAGCTTTCAGCGATTATATCTATCAAAATGTGTATCTAATTAAAAATACAACACCTGAAAATACAGATTTAAATAAACTTTTCTCAACTATCAATAGTGCGGGTGTTCAGCTCGAACAGACAGATATCATTAAGGCCAACCTTTTAAATCTCATCGATGATAAAGTGAAGTATGGCAAAATATGGGAAGCTTGTGAGAACATGAATAATTTCTTTGAGCGAAATATCAGAGTTTCCTTTCCTGCATCCAATTGGAATTCAGTTAATATGGAAATGCTAATTCCTTTTGATGAGAATATTTTCACGTACGAAAGCAATGAAATAAATGATCTTATCACAAGTGAAGTTTTTACTATTGATAATGTAGAGCTTGAGGAACTTGCACCTTATAGCCCACCTCATAAGCATTATCTTGACGAAAAAGAGAGAGATTCGGAAGAAATATATTGCCGGTCAATTATCAATTTTGGGCAGCTATTACTTCACACTTATCGTCTTCATTTAAAAATTGAAGGACAAGATGATTTTGAAGGTACATTCCATGTCAATCGGTTAATTACCATATTTAAAAGCCTGGAGGAAAGAAATAACCCGGATGAAATAAAGCGCTACTTTTACCTTCTTTGGAAGATACGTTACTTATTTGACAAGTATGTGGTTAAATGGGTTTCGGATCTTGATAATAAAACCGAATCATTAGAGTTGGTAAACTTCAATAAAAATGAAAAGAACTATTATAGTCGCAGCAAATATGCAAAGTCTGATACTTTAATGTTACAAAGTGTGCTATACTTTACGGGTGACTATTTACGTCAGTATTGGCTAAGTGCCTATTTGGATTATTTATATTACAACCACAAAAATGATACTGCAACGAGTAAAACCCATTTGCAGTATTTAGAGAAGGCCGATAATGTCTTTTCTTTAAATAAATCAAAAACTGATAAGGAATTATCTTGGTTATTGATGCACCAAACAACCGGTTTTCCTCAAGAACTTGACATTAAAAAATACCTATCGTCAACTCAAGGAACAGGCTTCAAGCATTATTGGTTTCAGAAGTTGGAATACATACTATGGAAAAACTGGGAATTTGATAAAGATGAAAGGTTCTCAAACTATAGAATAACATCTAAAAACTCAGTTGAACATATATATCCACAACATCCAGAGAACTTAATTCAACATCCTGTGATTGAAGAAGTACACCTACACTCTTTCGGTAACTTGGTTTTGTTGAGCGTTGCTCAAAACTCAGAGTATAGCAATAAATCTGTAGGTGTGAAGCAATCGATGTTTGAAGAAAAAAAGGAGAGCTATGATACATTGAAATCGTATCATATCTTTAAAGATGATAAAGACTGGACATCCTCTGCTATAGACGCGCATAAAGATGAAATGATAGATAAGATATTAAAACATTATAATCATGCCAACCCAAACTAACGAACAAGCCCTCGAATCCGCCATAGAAAAAACCTTAGTAGGCACTTGTCTGGAAGAGCTAAAGGAAAATAGTAATACCATACACGAGCCCAATGCGACTTATGGAGGCAATGGTTTTCACATGGGTACGGCCAATGATTTCAATCCCAAATATGCCATTGATGAGCTACGTTTCTGGCACTTCATCGAATCCACCCAAAAAGAAGAGCTCGAAAAATTAAAACGCTCACCCGACTGGAAGCTGAAGATACTGGAGCGGTACGACCGCATGGTGAAGAAGTATGGGGTGTTGCGCTTGCTAAAAAAAGGCTTGGAAGTGGAGGATGCGCATTTTACACTATTGTACTTACTGCCTCTGGCCAGCAGTAGTCAGATAGTGAAAGACAATTTCAAGAGCAATGAGTTCAGCGTCACCCGTCAACTGCGCTACAACCGGGAGAATCAGCGCGAAGAGATTGACATGGTGATTTTCATCAATGGTTTACCCATTGCTACTCTGGAACTGAAAAACCATTGGACGGGTCAAAATGCCAAGGTGCACGGCATCAAACAATACAAATACGACCGGGACACCAAACAACCCCTTTTAAATTTTGGCCGTTGCCTGGTGCATTTCGCCGTAGATACCGATGAGGTCTACATGACCACCAAATTAGATGGAGTAAAAACATTCTTCTTACCATTCAATAAAGGCAACAATAATGGTAAGGGAAACCCACCCAATCCCTTTGGGCACAAATCATCTTACCTCTGGGAAGAAGTTTTTACTAAAGAGAGCCTGGCCAATATCATACAGCACTTTGTCCGCTTCGATGGCAAGCTAACCGATGCCCTCAACAAGCGCACCCTGTTTTTTCCGCGTTACCATCAGTTGGATGTGGTACGCGACATACTGAAGCATGCAAGTATCAATGGCGTCGGTCATACCTACCTGATTCAGCATTCTGCCGGATCCGGTAAATCCAACTCCATCACATGGGCCGCCTATCAGCTCATCGAGACCTATCCGGAAAGAGTTGGTATCCCTGGTGCCAAATCAATGGATGCACCCCTATTCGATTCGGTCATCGTAGTCACTGATCGTCGTTTGTTGGATAAGCAATTGAAAGATAATATTAAGGAATTTTCTGAAGTAAAAAACATTGTGGCTTGGGCTTCTTCATCAAAGGATCTGAGAGATAGTCTGGAGCAAGGCAAGAAAATCATCATTACCACCATTCAGAAATTCCCGTTCATCGTAGATGGTATTGCTGATTTAAGCGATAAGCGTTTTGCTGTAGTTATCGATGAAGCGCACAGTTCGCAAAGTGGCACCGCTGCCGGTAAGATGAACCAAGCTATGGGCATGGGCCAAAATGGTGAAGACGAAGAGGATGCCCAGGATAAAATATTAAAAGCCATGAAAGCCCGTAAGATGAAAGGCAATGCCTCTTACCTGGCTTTTACCGCCACACCCAAGAACACGACCTTAGAACGTTTTGGTCAGAAACAGGAGGATGGCTCGTTTAAGCCTTTCCATTTGTACAGCATGAAACAGGCTATTGAGGAAGGTTTCATCCTGGATGTATTGGCCAACTATACCACTTACAAGAGTTATTACGAAATAGAGAAGTCCATTGAGGAGAATCCACTCTTTGATACCAAAAAAGCACAAAAGAAGCTGCGTGCCTATGTAGAATGCGATAAACGTACCATTGCTACCAAGGCAGAAATTATGATGGAACACTTCACCAGTAAAGTGCTTCGCGCTAAAAAACTAAAAGGTCACGCCAAAGCCATGGTGGTGACGCAGAATATTGAATCGGCCATCCGTTATTATAAGGCCATTAGTAATATCGTAACTTCCAAAGGAAATCCCTTCAAGATAGCCATCGCCTTTTCAGGTAGCAAAACCGTTGATGGCATCGACCATACCGAAGCAAGCATCAACGGCTTTGCTGAGAAAGATACCAGGGATAAATTTGCTGAGGATGAATACAAACTATTGGTAGTAGCCAATAAATACCTCACCGGCTTCGATCAACCCAAGCTGAGTGCCATGTATGTGGATAAAAAGCTGCAAGGCGTATTAGCTGTCCAGGCCCTGTCCCGCCTAAACCGCTCAGCATTGAAATACGGCAAGAAAACGGAAGATCTCTTCATCCTGGATTTCTTTAATCAGGTAGATGATATGAAGGATTCTTTTGATCCTTTTTATACATCAACAAGTTTGAGTAAAGCCACGGATGTAAACGTGTTGCATGATTTAAAAGGCGTATTAGACGATACTGGTATATATGAATGGTTAGAAGTAGAAACCTTTGTGGAGAAGTATTTCCAAGGAGTGGATGCCCAGGAACTGAGTCCGATAATAGATGTCGCAGCCAATCGCTTTAACACTGAGTTGGAATTGGATGATGATGAAAAAGCTGATTATAAGATTAAAGCCAAACAGTTTGTTAAGATATATGGTCAAATGGCATCCATCATGCCCTATGAACAGCTGGTGTGGGAGAAGTTATTCTGGTTCCTGAAATTCCTGATACCCAAGTTGGTTGTCAGGGATCCTGATCAGAAAAAAATTGATGAGCTATTAGAGTCAGTCGATTTATCTACCTATGGCTTGGAGAGAACCAAGCTCAATCACATCATTGAGCTGGATGAAAGTGAAACTGAGCTCGATCCTCCAAATCCTAATCCAAGGGGCGCACATGGAGCTGATGAAGAGAAAGATCTACTGGAAGAGATCATCAAATCTTTCAACGAACGTTGGTTCCACGGATGGGATGCAACACCCGAAGATCAACGGATGAAATTTGTTCAGATCTCTAATCACATTCAGGCACACCCCGATTTTAAAATCAAATTCGCTCAAAACCCTGATATACAAAATCGAGAGCTGGCCCTCAAAAAGATGATTGATGAAGTCCTGGCCCAACAACGCCGACAAGAACTTGAACTCTATAAGCTCCATGCTAAAGATGATGCTTTCAAGCAGGCATTTTATGATACTATGAAACGGATGGTGGAGAGTCCTGGTACATTATCGCGGTAAGAAATTAACAATATACATACCATATTTTAATCCCCGCCATATATTGGCCGACCCGTTAGCTTTATTTGCCAAGTAAAACAGAATAAAAATATGTCACACCCCATTGATGTTCATAACGAATTTGCCTCCTTCTTCAAGGACAAAGACTTAGAAGCAGCTGCTTATGCTGTTTCATTAAAATTAGCCGAAGGACACACTTGTTTAGATATAGAAAGCTTCAATGAAGAGCTCCGTGTGAACGATGCACAAGAATCACTTTTGAATCCCATTGATATAGAGTCTCTAGCA